>JAASSQ010000076.1 GCA_021767845.1 Roseovarius sp.
CCATGCAAATGACGACTGAGGAAGCTTTTGTGAAGACCCTTCAACGGCACGGGATCCGGCATGCGTTCGGGATCATCGGGTCGGCAATGATGCCGATATCGGATCTTTTTCCGAAGGCGGGGATCACGTTCTGGGACTGCGCGCACGAGGGCAGCGCGGGGATGATGGCCGACGGCTACACCCGCGCGACCGGCGAGATGAGCATGATGATCGCGCAGAACGGGCCCGGCATCACCAACTTCGTGACGGCGGTGAAGACCGCCTACTGGAACCACACGCCGCTTCTGCTGGTCACGCCGCAGGCCGCGAACAAGACGATCGGGCAGGGCGGTTTCCAGGAGGTCGAGCAGATGGCGCTGTTCGAGGACATGGTCGCCTACCAGGAAGAGGTGCGCGACCCCTCGCGCGTGGCCGAGGTCTTGGCCCGCGTGATCTCGAAGGCGAAGCAGCTTTCGGCGCCCGCGCAGATCAACATCCCGCGCGACTACTGGACCCAGGTGATCGATATCGAGATCCCGACCGCGCTGGAATTCGAGCGTCCCTCGGGGGGCGAGGCCTCGGTGGCCGAGGCGGCGAAGCTGTTGTCGGAGGCGAAAAACCCGGTGATCCTGAACGGGGCCGGGGTTGTCCTGTCGCGGGGCGGGATCGAGGCCAGCAAGGCCCTGGCCGAACGGCTGGATGCGCCGGTCTGCGTGGGCTACCAGCACAACGATGCCTTCCCCGGCTCGCACCCGCTCTTTGCCGGGCCGCTCGGCTACAACGGGTCCAAGGCCGCGATGGAGCTGATCTCGGGGGCCGATGTGGTGCTGTGCCTCGGCACCCGGCTCAACCCGTTCTCGACGCTGCCGGGCTATGGCATGGAATACTGGCCGGCCGAGGCCAAGGTGATCCAGGTCGATATCAACCCCGACCGGATCGGCCTGACCAAGAAGGTCAGCGTGGGCATCGTGGGCGACGCGGCCAAGGTGGCGCGCGGCCTCCTTGGGCAGCTGTCGGACACGGCGGGTGACGCGGGCCGCGAGGCGCGCCGCGCCAAGATCGCCGAGACGAAATCGCGGTGGGCCCAGCAACTCAGCAGCATGGACCACGAGGACGACGACCCCGGCACCACCTGGAACGAGCGCGCCCGCGCGGCCAAGCCCGACTGGATGAGCCCGCGCATGGCGTGGCGCGCGATCCAGGCGGCGCTGCCGCGCGAGGCGATCATCAGTTCCGACATCGGCAACAACTGCGCGATCGGCAACGCCTACCCGGCCTTCGAGGAGGGGCGCAAATACCTCGCGCCCGGCCTCTTCGGCCCCTGCGGCTATGGCCTGCCGGCCATCGTGGGCGCCAAGATCGGCTGCCCGGACGTGCCGGTGGTGGGCTTTGCGGGCGACGGTGCCTTCGGCATTGCCGTCAACGAGTTGACGGCGATCGGGCGCAGCGAATGGCCCGCCGTGACGCAGATCGTGTTCCGCAACTACCAGTGGGGCGCGGAGAAGCGGAACTCGACCCTGTGGTTCGACGACAACTTCGTGGGCACCGAGCTGGACGACGACGTCAGCTACGCCGGGATCGCGCAGGCCTGCGGGCTCAAGGGCGTGGTCGCGCGCACGATGGACGAGCTGACCGAGGCGCTGAACCAGGCGATCAAGGACCAGATGCAGAACGGCCAGACCACCCTGATCGAGGCCATGATCAACCAGGAACTCGGCGAACCCTTCCGCCGCGACGCCATGAAAAAACCCGTGACAGTCGCTGGAATCGATCCCGCCGATATGGTTTCCTGACGCCGACATGAAATTTCAGGAAATCTTCCAGGCGTCCGGTCAGGATATGGCCGGACGCGCCAAAGAGTATTTTCCGGGCGTCATGGTGTCGGTGCTGGTTGCGCTTGCCGCGCAATTCGTGGCCGAGCATCACGGCGCGCCGGCGATGCTGATGGCGCTGCTGTTCGGGATCGCGCTGAATTTTCTGGGCGATCCGGGGCCCACAGCGGCGGGCATCGGCTTTACCGCGCGCAGCGTTTTGCGGTTCGGCGTGGCGATCCTTGGCGCGCGCATCAGCGTGGAGATGCTGACCTCGCTTGGGTGGGGGGTGATCGCGCTGCTGATCGCGGGGGTGATCGCGACGATCCTGTTCGGTGTCCTGCTGGCCCGCTTCATCGGGCAGGGCCCACGCTTTGCGATCCTCACCGCCGGATCGGTGGCGATCTGCGGCGCCTCGGCGGCCATGGCCATCGCGGCGGTGCTGCCCAAGGACGAGAAATCCGAACGCAACCTTCTGTTTACCGTCCTTGGCGTCACGGTCCTGTCCACCGTCGCCATGATCCTTTACCCGATCCTGACGCAGGCGCTTGGCTTTGATGACGTGACGGCCGGTGCCTTTATCGGGGCCACGGTGCATGACGTGGCGCAGGTCGTGGGCGCGGGTTTCTCGATCTCGGACACGGCGGGCGAAACCTCGACCCTCGTCAAGCTGATCCGCGTGTCGTTCCTGGCGCCGGTGGTGGTTCTCATCACGCTGTGGTGGCAGCATGCCGCGCCGCAAGACGAAGGCAAGCGGCCGCCGATCATTCCCGGCTTCGTGCTGGGGTTCCTGGTTCTCGCCATGTTGAATTCCCTCGGGCTCATTCCCGCGGCGCTGAGCGGTCTTCTGGCCAATCTGTCGTCCTGGGCGCTGCTGGCGGCGATCGCGGCGGTCGGCATGAAAACCGACCTGCGCAATATCATGCAGGTCGGAGGCGGGGCGATTGCGTTGATCGTGGCGGAAACCCTGTTCCTGGCCGGTCTTGTTCTGGCAGGGATCACGTATCTGGAGCTTGCTCCCTGACACCGGTTTCGGTGCCTGTGCGGGTTTTGGCGGCCGGAGGCCCCTTGAACCTTCAGGGCACTGGATTTACCTTCAATGCTATCCGTTGGGGTGCCCCGTTGTGGGGCTGAGAGGCCAAGCCAACCCATCGCACCTGATCCGGACAATACCGGCGTAGGGAACGGACCAAGACCCAAGGCACAGCCCGCCCCGTCTTGCGACCCGCCCCAGCCGGAGGAGCGCAAGATGAGACCACCACCCAAGGCCATGACGATCGCCGGTTCCGATAGCGGTGGCGGCGCGGGCATCCAGGCCGACCTCAAGACATTCTCGGCGCTTGGCGTCTACGGCGCGAGCGCGATCACCGGCATCACCGCGCAGAACACGGTGGGCGTGCAGGGGGTGGAGCCTGTCCCCGAGGCCATGATCGCCGCGCAGATCACTTCTGTTTTGCAGGACATTCCGATGGACGCGATCAAGATCGGGATGTTGGGCTCGCCCGGCATTGTCGGGGCCGTCGCCGATGCCCTCGCCGACTATGCCGGCCCCATTGTTCTGGACCCTGTGATGGTTGCGAAATCCGGTGATCCGTTGCTGGCCGAGGACGCCATTGCCGCGCTGACCCACCGGCTTCTGCCGCGCGCCACGGTGCTGACCCCGAACCTGCCCGAGGCGGCGCGCCTTCTGGGCTGCGAGCCTGCGCGCGCGCTGGACGAAGCCGAGGATCAGGGCCGCAGGTTGCTGTCGCTTGGTCCACGGGCGGTACTGATGAAGGGCGGCCATGCCGAAGGCGCGGTTTGCACCGATCTGCTGGTCGGCCCTGAAGGCGTGCGGCGGTTCGAGTCCCCGCGCCTCGACACGAAAAACACGCATGGCACCGGCTGCTCGATGTCCTCGGCCATCGCGGCGGAACTGGCCAAGGGGCAGTCGTTGGGGGATGCCGTGCATCGTGCCCATCAGTGGCTGCACGCCGCCATCGCTGCCGCCGATACGCTGGCTGTGGGGCAGGGGCACGGGCCGGTGCATCACTTCCACGAGGTTTGGACATGACCGGACCTGTCACCATTCTGGGCGCAGGCGTTGCCGGGCTGTGTGTGGCCAGCGAACTGGCCGCGCGCGGGGTGGATCTGCGCGTCGTCGATCCGCAGCCGCAGCCCGGTCCGCACGCCTGTTCGTGGTGGGCGGGCGGAATGCTGGCGCCCTTTTGCGAGGGCGAAACCGCCGAGGAACCTGTCGTGCGCCTCGGCCAGGAAGCCGCCGCATGGTGGGCGCGACAGGGCGTCGAGGTGACGCGCAACGGCTCGGTCGTCATCGCGCTTGGCCGCGACCGGCGCGAGCTTGACCGGTTCGCGCGGCGCACGGAGGGCCATGCACAGCTTGACCGCGACGGCCTGAGCCGGATCGAACCGCATCTGGGCGACAGGTTCGACCGCGCGCTGTTTTTCGAATCTGAGGCGCATATCGCGCCGCGCGCGGCCCTTGCGCATCTGCGCGCTAGTCTGGAGCGCGCGGGCGTGCGGTTCGAGCGCGAGCAGGGATCGGTCGCCGGGACGGTGATCGACTGCCGGGGGCTCGCTGCACAGGATGCGCTGCGTGATCTGCGCGGGGTAAAGGGCGAAATGGCCGTGCTGCGCGCGCCGGATATCGACCTGCAACGGCCCGTCCGGCTGCTGCACCCGCGCTATCCGCTCTATCTCGTGCCGCGCGGCGATGGCGTGTTCATGCTGGGCGCCACGCAGATCGAAAGCGGCGAGCGGACCCGCGCGACCTTGCGCTCGGTGACCGAGCTTTTCAACGCCGCCTATGCATTGCACCCGGCCTTTGGCGAGGCGGAGATCCTTGAAATCGGCGTCGATGCACGCCCGGCCTTTCCCGACAACCTGCCGCGCATCCGCCGGCGCGGCGACACGATTCATGTCAACGGCTTGTTCCGGCACGGTTTTCTTCTGGCGCCGGCCTTGGCGCGGATGGTCGCCGACCTGCTGATGCAAGGCACAATCCCGGAGGTGATGGATGAAGATCACGGTGAACGGTGACCCCTGCGAGGTCGCGTCCGATACGGTGCAGGCCGTTCTGGACGAGTTGGGCTATGGCGAGGCCAAGGTCGCCACGGCCGTCAACGAAACCTTCGTGCCCGCCGGGTCGCGTGGCGCGACAAGGCTGGCCAAGGGCGACCGGCTTGAAATCGTCGCGCCAAGACAGGGGGGCTGAGAGATGGTGAGCTTCTACGGCACCGAGGTCGCATCGCGGTTGATGCTGGGGACGGCGCAATACCCCTCGCCCGCCATCCTGGAACAGGCGTTCCGTCGTTCGGGCGCGGGGATCGCCACCGTCTCGGTGCGGCGCGAGGCCGGGGGTGAGCGCGCCGGCGCAGCCTTCTGGGATCTGGTAAAACAGTTGGATGTCAAGGTGTTACCCAATACCGCCGGGTGCCATTCGGTCCGCGAGGCGGTGACCACGGCGCAGATGGCGCGTGAATTGTTCGACACGCCGTGGATCAAGCTCGAGGTGATCGGCCACGCCGATACGCTTCAGCCCGATCCCTTCGGCCTTGTCGAGGCGGCGCGCATCCTGACCGACGAGGGGTTCCAGGTCTTCCCCTACACGACCGAGGATATCGTTCTGGCCGACCGCCTGCTCGAGGCGGGGTGCGAGGTTCTGATGCCTTGGGGTGCGCCGATCGGCACGGGGCTGGGGCTGACGAATATCTATGGATTACGGACACTTAGGGCGCAGTTTCCCGATGTCCCGATGGTTGTGGATGCGGGGCTCGGTCTGCCCAGCCAGGCGGCGCAGGCGATGGAAATGGCGTTCGATGCGGTGCTGCTGAACACCGCCGTGGCCAAGGCGGGCGATCCGGCGGCAATGGCCGAGGGCTTTGGTCGCGCGGTCGAGGCGGGGCGGCTGGCCTACGAGGCCGACCCGATGGAGCCGCGCGACATGGCCGCGCCCTCTACCCCCTTGATCGGAAAGGCCTTTCTGGAATGACCCTGGACCGGTTCTACCCGATTTTCGACGATGTCGTCTGGCTGGAGCGGATGCTGCCCCTGGGCGTGAAGCTGGTGCAGTTGCGGATCAAGGACGCAGCCGACGACGTGCTGCACGCCCAGGTGGCGCAGGCGGCGGCATTGTGTCGCAAGCACGGCACGATCTTGATTCTGAACGATTATTGGCAACTTGCCATCGACCTTGAATGTGACTGGATTCACCTTGGTCAGGAGGATCTGGACACCGCCGACATCGCCGCGATTCGGCGGGCAGGGATCAAGCTGGGGATCAGCACGCATGACCATGCCGAACTGGACCGCGCGCTGGCCCTGTCGCCTGACTACGTGGCGCTTGGCCCGGTCTATCCCACCAAGCTCAAGCAGATGAAATGGCACCGGCAGGGGGTGGAAAAACTCAGCGAATGGAAGGGGTTGATCGGGGACCTGCCGCTGGTCGCCATCGGCGGGATGACGGTGGAGCGGGCCGCGGGCGCGTTCGAGGCGGGGGCGGATATCGTCTCGGCGGTGACGGATATCACCTGGCACGATGACCCAGAACACCGGGTGCGGCAATGGCTGAAGGCGACGCGATGAACCGCTATGCCCGCCAGATCGCGGTGCCGGGGATCGGGTTGGAGGGGCAGGATCGTTTACAGGCCGCACGCTTGCTGGTGGTGGGCGCTGGCGGGCTGGCCGCGCCGGTGCTCCAATACCTCGTGGGGGCGGGTGTCGGGCAGATCCGGCTGGTGGATGCCGACGTGGTGGATCGGACAAACCTCCACCGGCAAACGATTTTTCGCGCCGAAGATCTGGGCCGGCCGAAGGCGGAGGCGGCGGCCGAGGCGATGCGCGCTCTCAATCCTGAGGCGCGGATCGAGCCGGTTTGCGCATCGCTTGGACCGAAAAACGCGGCCGATCTCTGCGATGGCGTTAACCTTGTGCTGGACTGCGCGGACAGTTTCGCGGTGAGCTACATCCTGTCGGACCAGTGCAGGGCGATGGGTTTGCCGCTCATCAGCGCATCTGTCGTGCAAATGTCTGGATATGCGGGCGGATTTTGCGGGAACGCACCGAGTTTGCGGGCGGTTTTCCCGGATCTGCCGCAATCGCTGGGGAATTGTGCCGAGGACGGGGTGCTGGGGCCGGTCGTCGGGATGGTCGGAAGCCTGCAGGCGCAGATGGCGATGGCGGTGCTGACCGGGCTGGAGCCAAGCCCGCTTGGACATTTGGTGACGGTTGATGCCCTGACAATGCGCTTTGGCGGGTTCCGCTTCGATGGCGCGCCCGAGCCGGAGTGGCAGCCGCGTTTCATCGCGCCCAATGATCTGCAAGAGGCTGATTTCATTGTCGATTTGCGCGAGGTGGACGAGGCGCCGCTGATCTGCCCCGGCGCGCTGCGGCACCCGGTTTCGGCCTTCGGCGCGGAGGGGCCGAGGCCCGATCCGGGCCAGCGGGTGGTGCTGGTGTGCCGGTCGGGGCTGCGGTCGTGGCAGGCGGCGGAGCGGCTGCGCGCCGGCTGGGACGGGGAGATCGTGCTGGTCGCGGCGGGCGATCCCTGACATTTCGTACGAAACGTCACATTTGCCCCCGGCTTTCGTACCAAACGCGCCCGCCGCGCCGAGAATTTTGTACGAAACCGCGCGCCTGCGCCCCTGGAAGCCCCCGGTCAGACCCCGATCAGGCGGGTCGTCACCTCGTCCGTCAGGTCGCTGAACGCGCCGGACCAGACCGACTCGCCGCGTTGAAGGATCACCGCGCGATCCGCGACGCGACGCAGCTCGGCCAGGGACTTGTCCACCAGCAGGATCGCCAGCCCGGTCTCCGCCTTGAGCCGGGCGATGGCCGACCAGATCTCCTGCCGGACGATGGGGGCCAAGCCCTCGGTCGCCTCGTCGAGGATCAGAAGCCGCGGATTGGTCATCAGCGCGCGCCCGATCGCGAGCATCTGCTGCTCCCCGCCCGAGAGCGTCGCCGCGCCCTGGTCGCGGCGTTCGGCGAGGCGCGGGAAAAGCCCGGACACCCGGGCGAAATCCCAATGGCCCGGCCGGGCCGCGGCGATCAGGTTCTCGTGCACCGTGAGATTGGGAAAGACCCGGCGGCCTTCGGGGACCAGCCCGATGCCAAGCTGCGCGGCCCGGTGCGCGGGCAGGCGGGTCAGGTCCGCCCCGTCGAAGGCGATACGGCCCGAGCGCGCCGGCAGCATCCGGCAAACCGTTTTGACCGTGGTGGACTTGCCCATGCCGTTGCGCCCCATCAGGGCCATGACCTCGCCCTGGGCCAGCTCGAAGCTGACGCCGAAGAGGGCCTGGGTCGCGCCGTAGGCGGCGGTGACCTGGTCGAGATGCAGAAGCGTCATGCGCGGTCTCCGTGGCGGGCCGGACGACAGGCGGGGGCGCTGCCCCCGTCGCCGCGAGCGGCGACTCCCCCGGAGTATTTTCGGAACGATGAAAGTGGAAGCGCGGGCTTCATCGTTCCCGAAATACTCCCGCCGGAGGCATCCGACGGGCGCGGCCGGGCGCGGGCGGTGGGATTGGCGTGCGCGGTCATGCCTCGTCCCCCAGGTAGGCGGTGCGCACGTCGCGGTTGGCACGGATCTCCTCCACGGTGCCGGTGGCGATGATCCGTCCATAGACCAGCACGCTGAGCCGGTCGGCCAGTGCGAAGACGGCGTCCATGTCGTGTTCGACCAGCAGGATCGGGGCCTCGTCGCGCAGCCCGTCGAGGAAGCCGGTCATGCGGCGCGAGCCCTCGGTGCCCATGCCGGCCATCGGTTCGTCCATCACGAAGGCGCGCGGGCGCAGGGTGAGCGCGACCGCCACCTCGAGCTGGCGGCGCTGGCCGTGGCTGAGCTCGGCGGTGATGGTGGCGGCGTGATCGGCCAGGCCCACGCGTTCGAGCGCGGTCATCGCCGTGTCGTGCAGGTCGCGCTGGGACAGGGCCGGGCGCAGCAGGCCCAAAGCCCCGCCGCGCGCGCCGAGCGCGCCGAGCGTGGCGTTTTGCAGCACGGTGTCCTCCATGGCCAGCGCCGAGATCTGGAAGGTGCGGGCCAGCCCCATGCGTGCGCGGGCGCGGGTGGGCTGGGCGGTGACGTCGCGGCCGAGGAACTCGATTCGGCCGGCATCTGGCGTGAGCCCGCCGCAGATCTGGGCGATCAGGGTGGATTTGCCCGCGCCGTTGGGGCCGATCACGGCGTGAATCTCGCCGGGGCGCAGATCGAGGCTGACATCCTCGGAGGCGCGCACGGCGCCGAAGGACTTCGTTAACCCATGTGTGGCAAGAACGGGGTCAGTCATGCGCCACCTGCCGCCCCGCCAGAAGCCCGATCACCCCGCCGCGTGCGAAGAGCACCACCAGCAGAAGGAGAAGCCCGAGCCAGATCAGCCAGAACTCCGACAGCCCGCCGAGCAGGTGTTCAAGCGTGATGAAGAGCGCCGCGCCCGCGACCGGCCCGTAGAGCCGGCCGACCCCGCCGAGGATGATGAAGACCATGATCTCGCCGCTCATCTGCCAGGAGAACATCGTCGGGCTGACGAACCTGTTGAGATCGGCAAAGAGCGCGCCGGCCAGCCCGGTGATCGCGCCCGAGATCACGAAGGCCGCAAGCCGCAGGCGGAACGGGCTGAGCCCGATGGTTTCAACCCGCGCCGGGCTTTGCCGCGCGGCATTGAGCGCCAGCCCGAAGGGCGCCCGCGCAAGCCGGGCGTTGAACCACAGTGCGCCTGCCAGCAGCGCGAAGCAGATCGCGAAGAACTGGATCGGGTCCAGCGTGTTCAGCCCCGGGAAGCCGTTGCGCACGTAGATCGACAGCCCGTCTTCGCCGCCATAGGCGGGCCAGGAGATCGAGAAGAAATAGAGCATCTGGCCGAAGGCGAGGGTGATCATGATGAAATAGACCCCCGAGGTGCGCAGGCTGAGCGCCCCGATCACCAGCGCGGCCAGCGCGGCGGCGAAGAGCGCGGTGAGCCAGATCACCGGCATGGATTTCGTGCCCTCGATCAGGAACGGGGTTTCCATCAGCGGCGTGTAGCTTTGGGCGTGGCTGGCGAGGATCCCCATCGCGTAGCCGCCGATCCCGAAGAAGGCGGCGTGGCCCAGGCTGACCAGCCCGCCGAGGCCGAGCGCGATGTTGAGCCCGACACCCGCCAGCGCGAGGATCGCGACGCGGGTGGCGAGCGTGATGGTAAAGGGCTCGTCCACGGCCCAGGCCCAGGCGGGCACCGCGAGAAGGCCCAGAAGAAGGGCGGTGTTGATGATCTTTTCGCGCGTCAAGCCGCCCCTCCGAAGAGACCGCGCGGGCGCCAGACCAGAACGATGGCCATCAGGATGTAGATCAGCATCGAGGCCAGCGCCGAGCCGGTCGAGGTGGCCGCCGAGGTGTCCATGAACAGCTTGAAAAACTCGGGCAGCAGAAGCCCGCCCAGCGTGTCGGTCAGCCCCACCAGGAGCGCACCGATGAGCGCGCCCTTGATCGAGCCGATCCCGCCGATCACGATCACCACGAAGGCCAGGATCAGCACCGGTTCACCCATGCCGACCTGCACCGACTGGATCGCGCCGACCATCGCGCCCGCCAGCCCGGCGAGGGCCGCGCCGAGGGCGAAGACGATCGTGTAGAGCCGCGAGATGTCCACGCCAAGCGCCGCGATCATCTCGCGGTCGGATTCGCCGGCGCGGATGCGGATGCCCAGCCGGGTGCGCGATATGAGCCAGAAGAGACCCGCCGCGATGGCCAGCCCAAGCCCGATGATGGCGAGGCGATACAGCGAATACTCGATCCCGCCGGGCAGGGTGACGGTGCCCGAGAGCCAGTCGGGGATGTCGAGAAAGAGCGGGAAGGAGCCGAAGATCCAGCGCGTGCCTTCGGAAAAGATCAGGATCAGGGCGAAGGTGGCAAGCACCTGGTCGAGGTGGTCGCGATCGTAAAGCCGCCGGATGACCAGCAGTTCCACAAGCGCGCCCGCCGCCGCGGCGGCGGCGAGGGCGGCGGCCAGCGCCAGCAGGAACGAGCCGGTCGCCCCGGCCACGGCGGCGGCGGCAAAGGCACCCACCATGTAGAGCGAGCCATGCGCGAGGTTGATGAGCCCCATCACCCCGAAAACGAGCGTCAGCCCGGCGGCCATGAGAAACAGCATGACCCCGAACTGAAGCCCGTTGAGGACCTGTTCGATGAAAAGCAGCGGTGTCACGTGAGGTTTTGCCCCGGAAAGCGGGCGGGCACGCGCGGCGCCCGCCCGGTTTGGCTTACATCGCGCACTCGTCCACGTAGACGTTCGAGTGGTCTTCGAGGGCTGTGCCGATGATCTTGTTGGTGAACACGTCGCCTTCCTTGATGACCTCGCGGACGTAGATGTCCTGGATCGGGTGGTTGTTCGCGGCAAAGGAGAAATCGCCCCGCACGCTGTCGAACTCGGCCGATTTCAGCGCCGCGCGGAAGGCTTCGGCATCGGCGATGTCGGCCTTGGCCAGCGCCGACAGGAGAAGGTTCGCCGTGTCATAGCCCTGCGCGGCGTAGAGCGAGGGCAGGCGGCCGTATTCGGCCTGGAACGCCGCGACGAACTCGGCGTTGGCGGCGTTGTCGATGTCCTTGTTCCACTGGCTTGTGTTCACGACGCCAAGGGCCGCGTCACCCACCGCCTGCAGGATGCCCTGATCGAAGCTGAAGGCGGGGCCGACCACGGGCAGGTCCAGCCCGCTTTCGGCGTATTGCTTGAGGAAGGAAATCCCCATGCCGCCCGGCAGGAAGAAGAACACGCTGTCGGCGCCCGAGGCGCGGATCTGCGCGATCTCGGCGGCGTAGTCGGTCTGGCCGAGCTTGGTATAGACCTCGCCGGCCAGGTCGCCGCCGTAGAGGCGCTTGAAGCCGGTCAGGCTGTCCTGGCCCGCGGGGTAGTTGGGCGCCAGGATGAACGGGTTGGAATAGCCCGCGCTTTTGACATGGGCGCCGGCGGCCTCGTGCAGGTTGTCGTTCTGGTAGGAGACCGAGAAGTAGTTCGGGTGGCAGCCCTTGCCGGCCAGCGCCGAGGGTGCTGCGTTGGTGGACAGGTAGAACTTGCCCTGCGCGGTCGCCGCCGGCACCACGGCCATCGCGAGGTTGGACCACACGATGCCGGTCAGCACATCGACCTTCTCG
>JAASSQ010000001.1 GCA_021767845.1 Roseovarius sp.
ACGTCGGTATCGCGTCGGTATTGCGTCGGTATCGCATCGGTGGCCCGTCGGCCCGAAAGCCCGGGTCCACTCCCCAACCACGAGCCTTGACCAATGGCGGTTCAAGGCCCTAAGGGAGCCCCAATGCGTCTTGCGATGGCGTCGCTTTCCGATACGCATCCACCCTGAACCCTGACCCCATGTCCTGAACGCCCGGACATCACTCGCCCGACCCTGTCGGGCGGAACGCTTATGGAGTGATGACCATGACCCTTGTTCTGACCGCACCGCGCCGGCCCGCGTTCCTTGAGAACGGTTCGGTCGCCGGCATGATCTGCATGGCGGCGGCGATGGTGCTGCTGCCCATCGGCGATGCCTTCGCCAAGATCCTGACGGGGCACCTGTCGGCCGTCGAAGTGACCACCGCCCGATTGCTGGCCCAAGGGCTGTGCCTGATCCCGATCGCGCTGGTGATGCGCAGCCGTTTGCGCGGGCCGATGTTCTCGCCGATCGTCGCCCTGTCCGGCGGGTTGGTCATGGTGACGCTGACCAGTCTGGTCTGGGCGTTCTCGGTCATGCCGATCGCCACGGCGATCGCGATCTTCTTCGCGGAACCGCTGATCCTGACGGTGCTTGTCGGGCCGCTGCTGGGCGAGCGGGTCGGCCCGCGCCGGACGATCGCCGTTCTGGTCGGTTTGATCGGGGTGCTGATCATCATCCGGCCGGGCGGCGGCTTTGGCCCGGCGGCCTTCCTGCCGCTTCTGGCGGCGCTTTGCTATGCGCTGAACATGATCGTGCTGCGCAAGGCCAGCGGAACCCGGTCGAGCCTGACGGTGCAGTGCGGTGCCACGTTCTATGCCTGCGCGGGCATGGTCGCGGTGTCCCTGGGTCTGGGGGCGACAGGGCATATCGAGCCGTCATTCGCCGATCTGCCGCGCTGGGCGTGGGGCGCGATCATGGCGTCAGGTGCGCTGGCTGCCGCCAGCTTCATCCTGATCGCCGAGGCCTTTCGCCAAGCCGAAGCGGGCCTGTTGGCGCCGTTTCAATACCTGGAGATCATCGGCGCCACCACGGTGGGCTATCTGGTGTTCGGCGACTTCCCGGATGGCCTGACGTGGGTGGGGATCGCGATCATCCTGGGGTCCGGCCTGTATGTGTTCTGGCGCGAACAGATGCCGGTCAACCGCGCCGGGATGCGCCCGAGGCGGCGCAGAACACGCCGAATCCGGGCGCGCTGATGTCTCTGCGCGGGATGCGCAGTCATCGTTGATGGTGAATTCTCGGAGCGGAGAAAGGCACCGGGCAATGTGCTGATGCACTGCCCGGTGTCATGTTTCGTCAGGATTTCATCGAATCCCAGAAATTCTTGACCGAGGAAAAGAAGCTCTTGCTTTCGGGGTTGTTGTCCTCGGACATCCCCTCGAATTCGCGCAGGAGCTCCTTCTGCCGCGAGGTCAGGTTGACCGGGGTTTCCACGGCCAGTTCGATGAACATGTCGCCATGCCCGCCGCCGCGCAGCGCCGGCATCCCCTTGTTGCGCAGGCGCATCTGGCGGCCCGATTGGGAGCCTGCGGGGATTTTCACGCGCGAGCGGCCACCGTCGATGGTGGGCACCTCGATGTCGCCGCCAAGCGCGGCGGTGGTCATCGACACGGGCACGCGGCAGAAGAGGTTGTTGTCCTCGCGGTCGAAGATCTCGTGCTTGACCACCTCGATGAAGATGTAGAGGTCGCCCGGCGGCCCGCCGCGCATGCCCGCTTCGCCCTCGCCGGCGAGGCGGATGCGGGTGCCGGTTTCGACACCGGCGGGAATGTTCACGTTGAGCGCGCGGTCCTTTTCGACGCGGCCCTGACCGTGGCAGGCCGTGCACGGGTTCTTGATGATCTGGCCCAGCCCCGAACAGGTGGGGCAGGTCCGTTCGACGGTGAAGAACCCCTGCTGGGCGCGGACCTTGCCCATGCCCGAACAGGTGGGGCAGGTGGTGGGCTCGGACCCGCCCTCGGCGCCCGAGCCGTTGCAGGCGTCGCAGGCCACGGAGGTGGGCACGTTGATGGTTTTCTGCAGGCCATTATACGCCTCTTCCAGCGTGACGCGCAGGTTGTAGCGCAGGTCGGCCCCGCGCGAGGCGCGCTGCCGCCCGCCGCCACCACGGCCACCCATGAAATCGCCGAAGAGGTCGTCGAACACGTCCGAGAAGGCCGAGGCGAAATCGCCCTGGCCGGGGCCGCCGCCGAACCCGCCGCCGGGCCGCGCGCCACCGCCGCCGCCGCCCATGCCGCCTTCGAAGGCGGCGTGGCCGAAGCGGTCATAGGCCGCTTTCTTCTCGGGGTCTTTCAGGACGTCATACGCCTCGCCCGCTTCCTTGAACTGGGATTCGGCCTCGGGGTTGTCCTTGTTGCGGTCGGGGTGAAGCTCCTTGGCCTTCTTGCGATAGGCCTTCTTGATCTCGTCCGCCGACGCGCTTCGGGACACGCCGAGCACTTCGTAGTAGTCTCGTTTGGCCATCGGGGATCTCCTTTTTATGGAACGCGCGGGGCCGGCCCGGAAAACGGACCGGCCCCGATGGTCCCGTCAGGCGCCTTACGAACGCTTGTCGTCGTCAAGGTCCTCGAAGTCGGCATCGACGATGTCGTCATCGCCGGAGGCCGCGCCGCTTTCGTCGGCGGCGGAGGGCTCACCCTCGCCTTCCTCGGCCTGCGCCTTGTAGATCGCCTCGCCGAGCTTCATCGCGGCTTCGGTGACGTTCTGGATACCGGCCTTGACCTTTTCGGCGGTCGTGTCGTCCTTCTCGAGATCCTCTTTCAGGGCCGAGATCGCCAGTTCGATCGCTTCGACGGTCGAGGGATCGACCTTGTCGGAATGCTCTTCCAGCGATTTCTCGGTCGAGTGAATCAGGCTTTCGGCCTGGTTCTTGGCTTCGATCAGCTCGCGGCGGGCCTTGTCGGCCTCGGCGTTTTCCTCGGCCTCCTTGACCATCTTCTCGATGTCTTCCTCGCTGAGGCCGCCCGACGCCTGGATGGTGATCTTCTGTTCCTTGTTGGTGCCCTTGTCCTTGGCGGACACCGAAACGATACCGTTGGCGTCGATGTCGAAGGTCACCTCGATCTGGGGCATGCCGCGCGGTGCCGGCGGGATGTCCTCGAGGTTGAACTGACCGAGCAGCTTGTTGTCGGCCGCCATTTCACGTTCGCCCTGGAAGACGCGGATCGTCACGGCGCTCTGGTTGTCCTCGGCGGTCGAGAAGATCTGCGACTTGTTGGTCGGGATCGTGGTGTTGCGGTCGATCAGGCGGGTGAAGACACCGCCGAGCGTTTCGATCCCGAGCGACAGCGGCGTCACGTCGAGCAGGACGACATCCTTCACGTCACCCTGCAGCACGCCGGCCTGGATGGCGGCGCCCATCGCGACCACCTCGTCGGGGTTCACGCCCTTGTGCGGCTCCTTGCCGAAGAACTTGGTCACTTCCTCGACGACCTTGGGCATGCGGGTCATGCCGCCGACCAGAACGACCTCGTCCACCTCGTCGGCCGAGATGCCGGCATCCTTGAGCGCGGCCTGGCAGGGCTTCATCGAGGATTTGATGAGATCGCCCACGAGGCTTTCCAGCTTGGCGCGGGTCAGCTTGATGACCATGTGCAGCGGCTGGCCGTCCGAGCCCATCGAGATGAACGGCTGGTTGATCTCGGTCTGCGAGCTGCTGGACAGTTCGATCTTGGCCTTCTCGGCGGCCTCTTTCAGGCGCTGGAGGGCCATCTTGTCCTTGGTCAGATCGACGCCGTTCTCTTTCTTGAACTCCTCGGCGAGGTAGTTGACGATCCGCATGTCGAAGTCTTCGCCACCGAGGAAGGTGTCGCCGTTGGTGGCTTTCACCTCGAACAGGCCGTCGTCGATTTCGAGAATGGTCACGTCGAAGGTGCCGCCGCCAAGGTCATAGACCGCGATGGTCTGCGTATCCTTCTTGTCGAGACCATAGGCCAGTGCCGCGGCCGTCGGCTCGTTGATGATGCGCAGCACTTCGAGGCCGGCGATCTTGCCGGCGTCCTTGGTGGCCTGGCGCTGGGCGTCATTGAAGTAGGCGGGCACGGTGATGACCGCCTGGGTCACTTCCTCGCCCAGGTAGGATTCGGCGGTTTCCTTCATCTTGCCGAGGATGAAGGCGGAGATCTGCGAGGGGCTGTATTTCTCGCCCCGGGCCTCGACCCAGGCGTCGCCGTTGCCGCCATCGACGACGCTGAACGGCATGTTCTTCTTGTCCTTGGCCAGATCGCTGTCGTCCACGCGGCGACCGATCAGGCGCTTGACGCCGAAAATGGTGTTTTCGGGGTTGGTGACCGCCTGGCGCTTGGCCGGCTGGCCGACGAGGCGTTCGTCTTCGGTGAAGGCCACGATCGATGGGGTCGTGCGGGCGCCTTCCGAGTTTTCGATCACGCGCGCCTGGCTGCCATCCATGATGGCGACGCAGCTGTTGGTGGTTCCGAGGTCGATACCGATGACTTTGGACATGTTTGCGATCCCTTCTTTACTAAGGCGATGTTCCGGACGCCCGACCCTTTATGGCACCGGGCCCCCGATCTTGGGGCGGGCCACGGAAGACCGTGGGTCCGCGCTTTGCGGGTATATAGGCAGGCCGATGTTGGCCTGCAAGCGGGCCGGGGGGATGGATTCCGCGAATTTGGGGTTAATTCTGAGGGGCGGGGAAAAGGAGGCCCGAGCCATGGCGGAACCCACGCTGATCCTGCGGGGGATCGAGATCCACAAGCAGGCGCTGGACGGGCCGGCGCAGGAGGCGCTGGTCGCGGTGCTGCGCGAGGTGGTGCGGCAGGCGCCGCTGTTCACGCCGGTCACGCCGCGCGGCAAGCCGATGTCGGTGCGGATGACCTCGGCAGGCAAATATGGCTGGGTCACGGACCGCAAGGGATACCGCTATGAGCCGCGCCACCCCGACGGTCAGCCTTGGCCGCCCATCCCCGATGAGGTGCTGACGCTATGGCGCGACCTGGTGAGCGCCGAGCGGCTGCCGGATTGCTGCCTCGTCAATGTCTATCGCGAGGGGGCGAGGATGGGGATGCACCAGGATCGCGACGAGGCCGATTTCGGCTGGCCGGTGCTGTCGGTATCGCTGGGCGATTCGGCGCTGTTCCGGGTGGGCAACACCACGCGCGGCGGCAAGACCGAGTCGGTCTGGCTGGAGTCGGGTGACGTGGCGGTGATGGGTGGCGCGGCGCGGCTGGCCTATCACGGGATCGACCGGATCAGGCCGGGGTCTTCGGGATTGCTGAAGGGCGGAGGCCGGATCAACCTGACCCTGCGGGTGGTGGATTGAGCGTCGCTATCGCTTGGCGTCCCAGCTTTTGGAGGCGAATTGCCGGGTGTAGAATTCGCCCATCATCCCGATCACCAGCAGCACCACGGCAACGATCAGCGGATATTCGATCGACGTGTTGCGCGGGAAGTAGTTTATGAAGGTGAAGCCGCGGCACTGGTCGATGGCGTGGAAGAGCGGGTTCCAGTCGAACATCGCCAGCATGAAGGGTGGCAGGGCGTTGGCCACGAACATCTTGCCCGACGCGATCATGTTGGCGCGCTGGTAGATCGTGGTGAAGATGTTGACCGCGTTGGGGAACCACGGCTTGATCGCCAGCAGGACAAGCCCGATCGCCACGCCTGTGAACCATGCCAGCAGGAACGTCCCGAAGGCCGCGGCGGGATAGGCCACCTCGAACGGGGTGACGGCGACGTGGTAGACGAACAGGATCACGAACATCGACAGCGTCTGGATGTAGAGCGCGCCGAGCGCGGCCGAGGCCACGGCGATCACCGTGTTCATCGGCGCGTGCTGCATCATGGGGGAGGAAGGCCCCTCGGCCCCGACCACGGCGCCCATGGCCTTGACATGCGTAAGGAACAGGAAAACGCCCGACATCATGTAGAGCAGGAAATCGCCGCGCAGCCGCGCACCGCGCAGCCCGAGCACCGAGAACATGATGTAGAAGGCCAGAACGAAGATGATCGCGGTCAGGATGTTCTGGAAGATCGCGAACAGCGCGTTGCCATGCGTGCGCCGGATGGAGCGCACCGTCGAATGGTAGATCAGCTCGAGGATGGTGACGGCTGACTGCAGTTTGCTTTTGGGTGTGACCTTCTGAAACATGCATCTACCGCCGGACTGCCCGTTATGTTTCAACGGATTTCTTGCCGATCCGCCGCCCGTCTACCATAAGGGAGCGGGCATGGCCGATCAACATGCATGACACGTGCCAATCGCAGGGTGAGCAGGAGAAACACATTGGATTACGAGAAACTTGTCGAGGTCATGCGGCGGCTGGCGCTTAAGGCCGGCGACCGGATCATGGACATCTACAATGCCGATGATTTCGACGTGAAGGTGAAATCCGACGAAAGCCCCGTCACCGAAGCCGACGAAGCGGCCGATGCGCTGATCTCGGCGGGGCTGCGCGCGGCCTTTCCCGATGTCGCGCTGGTGACCGAGGAGCAGGCGCAATCGCATGGCCAGAGCGTCGAGACCTTCCTGATCGTCGATCCGCTGGACGGCACCAAGGAATTCATCCACCGGCGCGGGGATTTCACCGTCAACATCGCCTATGTCGAAAACGGTGTGCCGGTGCGCGGTGTCGTCTATGCCCCGGCCAAGGGCCGCATGTTCTTCACGCGCGCCGATGGGGCCTCGGTCGAGGAAAGCGGCCCGTTCGACAAGCAGGCCGTCGGCGAGACGCGGGACATTTCCGTGTCGCAACCCGACAATGGCGCGCTGATGGTGGTGGCCAGCAAGTCGCACCGCGATCAGGCCACCGATGATTACATCGGGAAATATGACGTGAAGGACATGACCAGCGCGGGGTCGTCGCTGAAATTCTGCCTTGTCGCCACGGGCGAGGCCGATCTCTATCCCCGGCTGGGCCGGACGATGGAATGGGACACCGCCGCCGGGCAGGCCGTTCTGCAAGGCGCGGGCGGCGAGGTCGTGCGCTTTGACGATCACGGCGCCTTGACCTACGGCAAAGAGGGCTTTGCCAACCCGTTCTTCATCGCCTACGCCCCCGGCGTCGTGCTGAAGGAGGCGTGATGGAGGTTCTGGTCGTCATCCCGGCGCGCTATGCCTCGACCCGCTATCCCGGCAAGCCGCTGGTCGCGCTGACCGGCGCAAGTGGCGAGAAAAAGAGCCTGATCCAGCGCAGTTGGGAGGCGGCGGGCCATGTCGCCGGGGCGCCGCATGTGGTCGTGGCCACCGATGACGACCGCATCCGCGACGCGGCGCGGGCGTTCGGGGCCGAGGTGGTGATGACCTCGGAGACCTGCCGGAACGGCACGGAACGCTGCGCCGAGGCCCATGCCGCGCTGGGCGGGGGATACGATATCGTCGTCAACCTGCAGGGCGATGCCCCGCTGACGCCGCATTGGTTCGTCGAGGCGTTGATCGACGAGCTGGCGGCGGATGCCGACGCGGAGATGGCGACGCCGGTGCTGCGCTGCGATGGCCGGGCGCTCAACGGGTTCCTGGAGGATCGGCGCGCGGGCCGGGTGGGCGGCACGACGGCGGTGTTCGATGCCAAGCGCCACGCGCTATATTTCTCGAAGGAGGTGATCCCCTATACCGGGCAGGCCCATGCCGATGACGACCCGACCCCGGTGTTTCATCATGTGGGCGTCTATGCCTATCGCCCGGACGCGCTGTCCGAGTATCCCGGCTGGGCCGAAGGCCCGCTGGAACGGCTTGAGGGGCTGGAGCAGCTTCGGTTCCTGGAAAACGGCCGCGCGGTGCGTTGCGTCGAGGTCGAAGCCCGGGGGCGCGCGTTCTGGGAATTGAATAACCCGGAGGATGTCGAGCGGATCGAAGCGATGATGTTGGAGACCGGGATGGAGTGATATGCACTTATGAGTTGTAATTCCAGCGCATGTCATCCAACAAAACGAGCAACTTTCCGCTTTGCACAGTGCACATGAGCGAAGGTTGCGGTAGAATCACGTTAGATAAAGTGGCGAGGGGTCAGGATGCGCAAAAAGGTTACGAAGGCGATTTTTCCCGTGGCGGGCCTGGGAACACGGTTTCTGCCGGCCACGAAATCGGTTCCGAAAGAGATCATGACGCTGGTCGATCGCCCGCTTGTCCAATACGCCATCGACGAGGCGCGCGAGGCGGGGATCAAGGATTTCATCTTCGTGACCTCGCGGGGCAAGGGCGCGCTGGAAGATTACTTCGACATGGCGCCGCAGCTGGAGCAGGAGCTTCGCAAGAAGGGCAAGGACGACCTTCTGGAAATCCTCAAGGGCACCAACATGGACAGCGGGCAGGTCGCCTACGTGCGCCAGCACAAGCCGCTTGGCCTTGGCCATGCGGTGTGGTGCGCGCGGCACCTGATCGCGAACGAGCCCTTTGCCGTGATCCTGCCGGATGACGTGATCGCCGCCAACAAGCCGTGCCTTGGCCAGATGGTCGAAGCCTACGCGGAGCACCAGGGCAACATCGTCGCCGCAATGGAAGTGCCCGAGGACAAGGCCTCGGCCTACGGGGTTCTGGACATCAAGGAAGACATGGGGCGCATCGTCTCGACCAACGGCATGGTCGAAAAACCCGCCCCCGGCGAGGCGCCGTCGAACCTGGCGGTGATCGGGCGCTATATCCTGACGCCCACGGTGCTGAGAAAGCTGAACAAGAAGCAGACGGGTGCGGGCGGCGAGATCCAGCTGACCGACGCGATCGCCGCGGCACGCGCGGAAGGCGAAGAGGTTTACGGTTTCCGCTTCGAGGGTGAGCGGTTCGACTGCGGCTCGAAAGCCGGGTTCCTGCAAGCCACTGTGGCCTTTGCGCTGGCGCGCGAGGATCTGGGCGGCGAGCTGCGGGCCTTCCTGCAGGACATCCTGTATTCGGAAAAGGCCGCCCAGTAACGCGCCGGAGGCATCGCCGTGCAGAACATCCTGGTGACCGGCGGCGCGGGCTATATCGGCTCGCACGCCTGCAAGGCGCTCAGGGATGCGGGCTACACGCCCGTGACCTATGACAACCTGAGCACCGGCTGGGAAGATGCCGTGAAGTTCGGCCCCTTCGAGCAGGGCGACCTGACCGACCGGGACCGGCTGGACCAGATCTTCGCCGCCTACCAGCCCTCGGCGATCCTGCATTTCGCGGCGCTGAGCCAGGTCGGCGAAAGCATGCGCGAGCCGGGTCTTTACTGGCACAACAACGTGGCGGGATCGCTGACCCTGTTCCAGGCGGCGGTGCAGGCCGGGTGCCTCAACGTGGTGTTTTCCTCGACCTGCGCGACCTACGGCGACCAGGACAACGTGGTGCTGGACGAAAGCAGCCCGCGCCAACCGATCAACGCCTATGGTGGCTCGAAGCGGGCGGTCGAAGAGATCCTGCGCGATTTCGAGGCGGCCTACGGGTTGCGGCACGTGATCTTCCGGTATTTCAACGTCGCAGGTGCCGATCCCGAGGCCGAGATCGGAGAATTTCACCAGCCCGAAACCCACCTGATCCCGCTGATCTTGGACGCGATCGAGGGCAAGCGCGACGCGCTGACCGTGTTCGGCACCGATTACGACACGCCGGACGGCACCTGCATCCGCGATTACGTGCACGTGATGGACCTGGTGGAGGCGCATCTTCTGGGGCTGGACTGGCTGCAGGCGGACAATCCCAGCCGGGTGTTCAACCTTGGCACCGGCTGCGGGTTTTCGGTGCGCGAGGTGATGGACCGCGCCGCGGCGATCACCGGGCGCGAGGTGCCCTTTGTCGAAGGGCCGCGCCGGCCGGGGGATTGCAGGAAGCTGGTATCCGGGTCGAGCCGCGCCGCCACCGAGCTGGGCTGGTCGCCCGACCGCTCCACGCTGGATCGGATGATCGGCGATGCGTGGCGGTGGCATCAAGCTGGACATTACGAGAAATAGGGTCGATTCTGACCCGCATGGGCAGGAGGCAGGCCGGTATCGAGTGGATGAGCAACGCGGCGTTCGCGTATCGCCTGCGCTGGAAGCGGCGGCGGCTTTTGTATCGTGCCCTGCGCAAGCGGCGGCAATTGGCGCCGGTGGCCGACCGCACCGACCGGATCGCGCCGGATGCGATCCTGGGCGCGATGACCGTCCGCAACGAGATGCTGCGCCTGCCGTTTTTCCTGGACCATCACCGGCGGCTGGGGGTTGGACATTTCCTTGTGGTGGACAATGGCAGCGACGACGGCACGCGCGCGTATCTGGCCGCGCAGCCTGATGTCTCGCTGTGGAGCACGACGCAGAGTTACAAGCTGTCGCGGTTCGGGATGGACTGGCTGACATGGCTGATGATCCGGCACGCGCATGGGCATTGGTGCCTGACGCTGGATGCCGACGAGATCTTCATCTACCCCCATCACGACACCCGCCCGCTGCCGGCCCTGACCGAGTGGCTGGAGGCGCGGGGGCGGCGGTCGTTCGGGGCGTTGATGCTGGATATGTATCCCAAGGGGCGGGTGCAGGATCATCCCTACAAGCCCGGTGACGACCCGTTCCGGCATCTGTGCTGGTTCGACGGGGGGAATTACACGATCCGCAAGAAACCCGATCTGCACAATCTCTGGATCCAGGGCGGGCCGCGGGCGCGCTGCTTTTTCGCGGACCGGCCGCGCCGCGCGCCGACGATGGGCAAGGTGCCGCTGGTCAAATGGAACCGCCGGTTCGTCTATGTCAGTTCGACCCATTCGCTTTTGCCGCGCCGCCTGAACCGGGTCTATGATGAGAGCGGTGGCGAAGCGCTGTCGGGCGTGTTGCTGCACACCAAGTTCTTGGATGTCGTGGTCGAGAAATCCGCCGAGGAGAAGCAGCGACGGGAGCATTTCGCCAACAGCGCGCTTTACGAGACCTATTACGACAGCCTGATCGGCAACCCGGACCTGTGGTGCGCGCACTCGACGCGATACCTGGGCTGGCGCCAACTGGAGGCGATGGGCCTGATGTCGCGGGGGGGATGGGTGTGATGTGCCGTAAATCCCCGTCACTCCGGCTAAAATCCCTGCTAAAATTTCCGTTCCGGGAAAGGAATGTGTTAAGCGTCGGAAAGATAGAATTCCGCGGTAGCGGGACACGAATGCGAAGGGGCGGCTGTTGAGGCTGTTGCAGTCATATCGGATGCGGTTGAAGCGCAAGCGGGCCAAGGTTCGGGCCTGGCGCAAGCATTTCTCGCTCAAGCCCGTGCAGGTCCGCACGGACCGTATCCGCCCCGGCGATATCCTGTTGTTCTCGACTTTCCGGGACGAGGCGGTGCGGCTGCCCTATTTCCTGAAATATTACCGCGATCTTGGCGTGTCGCATTTCCTGATGGTGGACAATGACAGCGAGGATGGCGGCCGCGAATACCTGGCCGATCAGCCCGATGTCTCGATCTGGACCACCAAGGCCGGCTACAAGGCGGCGCGGTTCGGGGTCGATTGGCTGAACTGGTTGCAGGCGCGGCACGGGCATGGGCACTGGTGTCTGGTCGTGGACCCGGACGAGTTCTTCGTCTATCCGTTCTGCGACACGCGGCCCATCCGGGCGCTGACCGATTGGCTGGACGTGTCGCAATTGCGGTCCTTCGGGGCGATGCTGCTGGACATGTATCCCAAGGGGCGGATGGATTCGGTGCCTTATCGCGCCGGTCAGGACCCGATGGAGATTGCCGCCTGGTTCGATCCCGGCAATTACATGATCGAGAAGAACCACAAGTTCGGCAACCTGTGGATCCAGGGCGGGCCGCGGGCGCGGGTGTTCTTTCCCGACACCCCGAAAAAGGCCCCGGCGCTGAACAAGATCCCGCTGGTGAAATGGGACCGGCGCTATGCCTATGTCAGCTCGACCCACATGCTGCTGCCGCGCGGCCTGAACCAGACCTACGACACGCTTGGCGGGGAAAAGGCCAGCGGCGTCCTGCTGCATGCCAAGTTTCTGGATACCTTCGCGGCCAAGGCGGAAGAGGAACTGGACCGCCAGCAGCATTATGCGGCCAGCGTGGAATACAAGGCCTATTACGACAACCTGAAGGACAATCCAGACCTTTGGTGCAAATGGTCGGAAAAATATATAAACTGGAGGCAGTTGGAAATTCTGGGGCTGATGTCCAAGGGCAACTGGGCATGAGGAAGGGCAGTCAGCGGTGAGCGTGGGTATCATAATGCTGGTCCACACGGCCTTCGACCGCGCCGAGCAGGTGGCGCGGCACTGGTCGGCTGCGGGCTGTCCGCTGGTCATCCATGCCGACAAGTCGGTGCCGCCCAAGACCTACAAGGCCTTCGTGAACGCCCTGTCGGACCTGCCCGACGTGCGCTTCAGCGCCCGGCACCGGTGCGAATGGGGCACCTGGGGGCTGGTCGCGGCCACCCAAAGCGCCGCGCAGCTGATGCTGGACGAGTTCGAGGATGTGCGGCATGTCTATCTTGCCTCCGGCTCGTGCCTGCCGCTGCGCCCGGTGCAGGAGCTGATCGACTACCTGGCCGAGCGGCCGCAGACCGATTTCATCGAATCCGCCACCACGGCCGACGTGCCTTGGACGATCGGCGGGCTGGATCACGAACGGTTCACGCTGCGGTTTCCGTTTTCCTGGCGCAAGCATCGTTACCTGTTCGACCGGGCCGTGGCCTTTCAGCGCGCCATCGGATACCGGCGGCGCATCCCCAACGGGCTGGTGCCGCATATGGGCAGCCAGTGGTGGTGCCTGACCCGGCAGACCCTTTCGGCGATCCTGTCGGACCCCGATCGCAAGGTTTACGACGACTATTTCAAGCAGGTCTGGATCCCTGACGAGAGCTATTTCCAGACCCTCGCGCGGCAGTATTCCCTGCAGATCGAAAGCCGCTCGCTGACCCTGTCGAAATTCGATTACCAGGGCAAACCGCATATCTTCTACGACGACCACCTGCAGCTTTTGCGGCGGTCGGATTGTTTCGTCGCGCGCAAGATCTGGCCCTTTGCCAACCGGCTTTACGATGCCTTCCTGACCGACAGCGCCGGCGCGATGAAACGGACCGAGCCGAACCCCGGCAAGATCGACCGGATCTTCGCCAAGGCGGTGGAGCGGCGCACGCGCGGGCGGCCGGGGCTTTACATGCAAAGCCGCTTTCCGGTGGAGGGGCGCGAGAACGGGCTGACCTGTGCGCAGTATTCGGTGTTCGAGGGGTTCAGCGACCTGTTCGAGAATTTCGAGGCGTGGCTGGCGCGGGTGACGGGCACGCGGGTGCATGGCCACCTCTTCGCGCCCGAGCGCGCCGAGTTTTCCGACGGGCAGACGGTGATGAACGGCGCGCTGAGCGACAGCGCGGCGCTGCGCGATTACAACCCGCGCGCCTTCCTGACCAGCCTGATCTGGAACACCCGCGGCGAGCGGCAGTGTTTCCAGATGGGTCCGCGCGACGAGATCAAGGATATAGAGTGGGACATCGCCAAGGATTCCAACGCGCAGATCTCGGTCATCACCGGGGCGTGGGCGGTGCCCTTGTTCAAGTCGAACCGCAATTTCGCCGATCTGCGGCAGGAGGCCGCGCGCCTGCAGCAGATCGAAAGCCAGCACCTGAACGTGTTGCGCTCGCCCTGGGCCAAGGCGCGCATCCGCATCTGGACGATGGCCGAGTTCATCGAAGCCCCGATGGAGCCCTTGCAGACCATCATCGACGAGATCGGCCAGCAGAACATGCGCGGCCTGGCCGAGGTGCCGCGCATGGCGGACCTGAGCGGGTTCGGGCAGTTCCTGCAAAACCTCAAGAACCAGGGGATGCATCCCTACCTGATGGGCGATTTCCCCGTGGCGCACGGGCCCCACGACACGCCGCAGAACAAGCCGAAACCCTACCTGGTGCAGTAACCCCGCATGACAGCCCCGTTCGATTATTTCATCGTGTTCGCCGAGATGCGGACCGGGTCCAATTTCCTGGAAACCAACCTGAACGCCTTTGACGGGTTCGAGTGTCATGGCGAGGCGTTCAACCCGCATTTCATCGGCTATCCGAACCGGACCGAGATCCTGGGCGTGACGCAGGCGATGCGCGATGCCGATCCGGTACGCCTGATCGAGACGATCAAGACCCGATCGAAGGGGATGGGCGGGTTCCGCTTTTTCCACGATCACGACAAGCGGGTGCTGGACATCGCGCTGGACGATCCGCGCTGCGCCAAGATCGTGCTGACGCGCAACCCGGTGGACAGCTATGTGTCCTTCAAGATCGCGCAGGCCACGGGGCAGTGGAAGCTGACCAACGTGAAGCGGCGCCGCGACAGCAAGGTGCGGTTCGATCCCGACGAGTTCGAGAAACACGTGGCGCATCTGCAATCGTTCCAGGTGTTCCTGCTGAATCGGTTGCAGAAATCGGGTCAGACGGCGTTCTACATCGCCTACGAGGATCTGCAGTCGCTTGATGTCATCAACGGGCTGGCGCGGTTCCTGGGCAGCGATGAGCGGCTGGAGGCGCTGGATTCCTCGCTCAAGCGGCAGAACCCCAGCCCGCTGCAGTCCAAGGTTTCGAATTACGACGAGATGGACCGCGCCCTGTCGGGACAGGATGTGTTCAACCTGTCCCGCACCCCGAATTTCGAGCCGCGCCGGGGGCCGGCGGTGCCGGCCTATGTCACGGGGGCGCGGGCGGCGCTGCTTTACATGCCGGTGAAATCCGGGCCGGAGGCGGCGGTGCGCGCGTGGATGGCGGGGCTGGACGGTGTGCGCGAGGACACGTTGCCGACGCATCTGAACCAGAAGGCGCTGCGCCAGTGGAAGCGGCGCAACCGCGGGCACCGGAGCTTCACGGTACTGCGGCATCCCGTGGCGCGGGCGCATGACGCGTTTTGCCAAAAGATCCTGTTGCAGGGGCCGGGCGCTTACCTGGACATTCGCAAGACGCTGCGCAACGTCTACAAGCTGCCGATCCCCGGCGGCGATCCGGGCCCGGAGTATGACCGGCGCGCGCATCGCGCGGCCTTCTTGGCGTTCCTCGAATTCCTGCGCGCCAACCTGGCCGGCCAGACCAATATCCGCATCGATCCGCACTGGGCGTCGCAGGTGGCCGTGCTGCAGGGCATGGCGCAGTTCGGCATCCCCGACATGGTCGTGCGCGAGGACGAGATGGCCGACATGCTGCCGCTGCTGGCGCGGCAAGTGGGATACGAGGCCGCCGCCAAGCCCGGTGCCGCGCCAGAGACGGCGCCCATCGCCCTGTCGGACATCTATGACGAGGAGATCGAAGAGCTGGTCGGCACCATCTACCAGCGCGATTACATGATGTTCGGCTTCCGGCCCTGGGCCTGAGACATTGCGGGCGTCAGGCGGCCTGGGCCGCCTGCGCCTCGGTCACGATGGTGTAGAGCGTCGCGGGGTCGGTGTTGGCCCGCAGCTTGGCGCAGACCGAGGGATCGCGCAGCGTGCGCGAGACCAGCGCCAGCGCCTTGAGATGCTCGACCCCGGCATCGCGCGGGGCGAACAGGGCAAAGGCCAGGTCCACGGGTTGACGATCCACCGCATCGAAATCGACCGGCTTTTCCAGCAGCACCAAGGCGCCGACGACCTCTTCAAGACCGTCAAGCCGCGCATGGGGAAGGGCAACGCCGTTGCCCACTCCCGTCGGCCCGAGGCTTTCGCGTTCCTGAAGCGCCTCGACAGCGGTGGACTGGTCCACCTGGTAGACGCTTTCGGCCAGGCCGCCCAGCTCGTGCAGGAGGCGTTTCTTGCTTGAAACGGCGGACAATACGCGCACTGCCTCTGGCTTGAGGATCATTTCCATATCCATTGATTCTCGACGCTCCTCCGAACAGGTCAGCCGCCGTGTCCGGTGCCTCGTGTTTTCAGGGGTCGATCCACCCGATGTTGCCGTCGTCCCGGCGATACACCACGTTGACCCCGTTGTTTCCCTCGTTTCGGAAAACCAGGACAGGCGCGCCCGCAAGCTCCATCTGCATCACCGCTTCGCCGACGGACAGAGACGGTATCTGCGTCTCCATTTCAGCGACGATGATCGGTTGCAGGCTTTCGGGTTCCGAATCCTCGTTCTCCTGTTCAGAGGCGAGGATATAAGAGGATGCACCGGAAAGTTCAACCGGCTGTGCGCGCTCCTTGTGGTGGTCCTTGAGGCGGCGTTTATACCGTCTGAGTTGTTTTTCCATCTTGTCGCAGCATTGGTCGAAGGCGGCATAGATCTCATGCGCGTGGGCCTTGGCCTGGGCGGTCAGCCCGGTGGACAGGTGGACGATGGATTCGCAGACATATTCGCTGGCACTCTTGGAAAAAATGACATGCGCATCGGTCGGGCGTTCGGCATACTTGGCCACTGCCGCGCCGAGTTCCTCCTTGACATGAGTTTGCAGAGCTTCGCCCACGTCGATCTGTTTGCCACTGATTTGATAGCGCATCTTCACTCCTTCATTTGACAATCCGGGCCTTGGCCTCGGGTGCGGGTGCGCGCCCTAGGCGTTTCAGGTCCAGATGCTGGGAAATGACAGTGCCGCAGCTTGGCCGAAACCCGCACCCTGAAACAGGGGTTTTCGCGAGATCAGCACGTCAGCCTGACTTGTCATGCCCCAATTGAGGCGCTTTTGGCGACCGTTGTCAATGGAGATCGGACCGTTCGGCAATGCACCACCGGGCTGCGGCGCGTGCTCAGGAAATGCGGAAATTGTCGCCCAGATAGACGCGGCGGACATTCTCGTTCTCGACCACCTCGGTGGGGGTGCCCGCCATCAGAACCTTGCCGTCGTGCAGGATGTAGGCGCGATCGACGATTTCGAGGGTTTCGCGAACGTTGTGATCGGTGATGAGCACGCCGATCCCGCGTTTCTTCAGGTCGGCGACCAGATGGCGGATGTCCCCGACCGAGATCGGATCGACGCCGGCGAAGGGTTCGTCAAGCAGCAGATAGCGGGGCCGCGCGGCCAGGCAGCGCGCGATCTCGACCCGGCGACGTTCGCCGCCCGACAGGGCCAGCGCCGGCGCGCGGCGCAGATGCTCGATCGAGAAATCGGACAGCAGCTCTTCGAGCCGCTCGCGCCGCTTGTGCCTGTCGCGTTCGGAAATATCGAGGATGGACATGATGTTGTCCTCGACGGACAGGCCGCGGAAAATCGACATTTCCTGCGGCAGATACCCGATGCCCATCTTGGCGCGGCGATACATCGGCAGGTTCGTCACGTCCTGCCCGTCGATCAGAACGTGCCCGCCTTCGGGCTGCACGAGGCCCGCGATGGCGTAAAAGGTCGTTGTCTTGCCAGATCCGTTCGGCCCGAGCAGGGCCACGACCTCGCCCTGCTGAAGCGACAGCGACACCTCGCGGATCACCACGCGCCGCTTGTAGCTTTTGCGCAGGTTGCGGACCTCGAGCCCGCGGTTTTCATGGGCGATATGCAGATCGGGCTGGGTCAATTACCGTCCCCGGCCCCGCCACCGTCGGATTGCAGGACGGTTTTCACGTTGCCGGTCATGCGGGCGGTCCCCTCGAAGCGGTTGACCACCATCTTGTCCGAGGTCAGCACCTGCGGCCCGCGCACCAGCAGCACATCGTCGTGCATCTCGATCATGCCGCTATCGACGAAGTAATCCGCCTTGCGGGATTCGGCGGCATCCTCGCCGCTGACCACGGTAACGCCGCCCGTCGCCTCGAACCGGTCAACGCCGCTTTCGTCCTGCTTGTAGACCACCAGAACCCGAGGGGCATAAAGCCGCATCTCGCCTTGCGCGACGATAACGTTGCCGGTGAACACCGCGGTGCCGTCATTCTGGTTCACGTCAAGGATTTCGGACGTGACCTCGACCGGGAGATCGCTGTCTTCCTGCGCGGTGCCGAATGCGATCTGGGCGCCCTGCGCGAGCCCCGTCACCGGTGCCGTCAGGATGGTCAGGCAGAATACGAGCCACGAAAAACGCTTCAAAAGACTTAATCCCCGGTGCTTTCCGGTTCGTATATCACCTTGACGTTGCCTGTGAAAAGCAAATGTGCATCGCCGGTGTCGTCGTCCGATATCAGAACCATCCTGTCAGCGTCGATATCGCCCACGGGGCCGGTGCCCCGCACGGGCACGGGGCTTTCGGCGAAGATCGTGTCAAACCGGGTTTCCAGGATTTCCGTCGTCATGCGGTATCCGCTGTCGGTGGTGATGACGACGTTATCGAGCAGGGTGGCGGTGAAGTCCTTTTGCCGCACATCCGCGGAGTCGGCGACGACGCGAATGAGCCCTCCCTCGGGGGGCCGGATGTCGGCATCCACGTCATCGGCCAGCAGGTGCTGCATGTCCCCTTCGATCGGGCGAGCGCGGGCGGCGCGCATTTCGATCCGGTCGTCATTCTCAGTCACGCCGGCGAAGACCGGAGAGGTGGCGCCCTGTTCGCGGGCGCGTTGTTCGATGTCGATGGCCGTCACCGGAACCGATGTTCTGGGGTCGATCGTGCGGGACAGCAGGAACAGCGTCGAGAGCAACCCCAGGGCGGCCAGGGGCAGGATGATCTTCATCCACGCGACAAGCCGGGAATGAAGATTGTTCAGCCCGGGCATGGCGTCAGTGCGCGAAGATGTCGATCTCCGGCCAGCCGGCGAGATCCAGTTTCGCGCGGGTCGGCAGGAAGTCGAAGCAGGACTGCGCAAGCGAGACGCGGCCTTCGCGGGCCAGCATCCGGTCCAGCGCATCGCGCAACTGGTGCAGGTGAAGCACGTCCGAGGCCGCGTAGTCGAGCTGCGCCTCGCTCAATTCGGGCGCGCCCCAATCCGAGGATTGCTGCTGCTTCGAGATATCGATTCCCAGGAGCTCCTGCAGCAGGTTCTTGAGCCCGTGCCGGTCGGTATAGGTGCGCACAAGCTTGCTTGCGATCTTGGTGCAGTAGACCGGTGCGGCCAGCGCCCCGAAGGTGTTGTACATCGCGGCGATGTCGAAGCGGCCGAAATGGAACAGCTTCAGCACATCGGGATTTTCCAGCATCGCGCACAGATTCGGGGCCGTGGTCTGGCCCTTTTCGATCTGCACGAGGTGGGCATTGCCGTCGCCGCCCGACATCTGGACCACGCAAAGCCGGTCGCGATGCGGGTTGAGGCCCATTGTCTCGCAGTCGATCGCGACGACCGGCCCGAGATCCAGATCGTCGGGAAGATCGCCGTGGTAGAGATAGTTCGCCATGCAGGGCCGCCTTTCCTCGCTGCTGACCCGAGATAATCAACGCCTCACCCGATGGCAACTGCCACCGTGGCGATGGCGGTTGTCCAAGAGATGCGATTTCGGACGCGGCGGCGTCAGGCGGGTGGGCCGTGTTCGCTTCTTGACACGTTGGCCCTGGGAAACTCCGCATCGGGCGCCGGCACGTCATAGAACGCGGCCAGCGCCTTGTAGTCGGACAGGTCGGACCATCGCAGAACCAGGGTCGAGGCGGGCTCCTCCCTGCGTATCCGTTTGAATTGCTGCCACTTTCTTTTGCGGTGGTTGTGCTTTCGCTTGCGGCGCAGGTCGGGGTCGGTTTCCCACTCGGTATGCGCCGGGTAGGTTTCGGGGTGCGTTTCCTCCCAGTGGCGGACGCTTGCCAGCCAGTCGTCGAAATCCCGGTCCACCCAGATGAATTTGGCGTGGGGCGCCAGCACCTTGCACAGGAAGGGATGCAGATGGCCGTGCCCCATGGGCGCATCGTGGAACACGTCGAACGGGGCGATCTTCTTGACGAAGTCCTTCATGTCCTTGCGCAGGGCCGTGCCGTGTTCCGCGGCGAAGCTGTCGAGATTGCGGGCGTTGGCGGCACGCTTGTTCCACGTGTTCAGCAATGGCCGGATGTCGCGCAGAAGTTGGCCGCGATGCGGCATCGCGCGATGGCCCACGCCAAGTTCCAGAAGCGCCTTGCTGACCGAGGTGGTGCCGGTCTTGTAGGGGGACGCGATGATGTGCACGGGCCTGACAAGGGCGCCATCCGACACCAGGCCATCGAGCGGGTCGGTGTCCCGGCTGTCGGTGCCGTGATTTTCGCTGTCTCGGTTTTCCGTCATGCCATGCCTCCTGCCGCGCGCAGCCGTCCGTAGATCCACAGAAGTGGCCGTTTCAGGATCGGCACCCTTTCGGCGAGGGCCCGGCCGGCCCTGACGACCGGCGACGTGTTGCGCGCCGGGGTTTGCGCCCTCGGACCTCGAAGAACCTCGCCGTAGAAGGGGGTGCGTATCAAGGCCTGCCAGTAATATTGCGCCATCGGCACGGCCGCATGTCGCCACGGCTTGTAATCACGGTCCGCGTAATGAATGAGCCAGGGGTCGGTGCGGGCGGCCATCGCCTGCGCATGACCGTCGGCGGGCACCCGCCCATAGGCCGCCGGATCCGAGTTGAAGACGTTCCACCTGGGATCGAGCGAGAACAGGCTGTCCTTGAAATGGCGATTGAGAATGTCCTGATCGCGGAACAGGTAGCCGCCCTCGCGCGCCTCGGCCACGAGCGCCTTGCCCTCGGCGCCGACATCCTCCATCGCGGCGAAATTGAACAGCAGGACACCGGCGTTGAAATATCGCGCGATGTTCGTCTCCGACAGTCCGAGAACATCGAAATGGTACGCGCGAAGATCCGGCACGTCGGGGTCGATCGTCTTGACCGGGCCGCTGAGCGTGCGGGTCATGATCCAGTCCGTCACGGCCGCGATCCGTGCGTTGCCGATGTCGGTGTCGTAGAGTTTGCAGATGTCCTCACGCAGGATGACATCGACATCGAGATACAAAAGACGGTCCAGCCCCGGCAGAAGATCGAACAGAAGAAAGCGATTGTAGGTCGCGTTCGATGGCGCCCGGCTGGCGGAGCGATAGCTGTCCTTGAATGCCCCGTGTGTGTTGATCGGGTGCAGCGTGGCATGCGGATGGTCGGAAATCACGGTTTCGAGCAGCCCGAGGTCACGGGCGGGGATGCCATCGTGAAGGTAAAACAGATCGAGCGGCCTGTCGGACGAGGCATGATCGACAAGGCTGCGCAGCATGGCCGCCGCGTGGGGCAGGTAGGCGCGATCGGACGAGAACGCGATGTTCACGCTGCCAGGATCGCCCTTCTGCTCGGGCAGCAGGAAGGGCGTGACCAGGGTGTCGGCGAGATTCAGGATCGACACCTCGCGAAGGCGCAGCGTCGGGTTGGATTCCTGTTCGTGATGGACAAAGACGGTAAAGAGCCGTTCGGCCAGAAAACCGAGATAGCGCATCTGGGTCGTGCTGTAATGCGTCCGTGAAACGGGGGCGGCCTCGACCTTGAAGAGGATGTCGAACAGCCATGCGCAATATCGGTCGAAAACCGGGCGTGACATCAGAGCCATGTTGCCCAGGCGGATGTAGCGGTCGCGGGCGACGGCCTCGAACGAATCGGCATAGTCGGGATGATCCCGGGCGATGATGTCGCGGGCCAGGTCGAAATCCTGTGCCCAATGGCGTTTAGCGTAGTTTTCCTCGACCGTCAGGCCCATTTCGTGCAGCCGGGGCAGCACGATGTCCCAGTTTGCGGCCTGCTGCGCGATCCAGCTTTCCGCTTCGGCGGTCCATTGCCGTGTATCGAGGTGGTCGGGCGTGCGTTCGACCGCTCCGCCCGGCAACCTGTCGGTCAGGTCAAGCAGCCGGCGGTAATGCATCAGGCCGATCATGTCGCTTTCGGTGTCGTTCTGCCAGGCCCAGTAAAGGGCGGTCAGTTCGCAGAATGACGGGTTGCGAGAAGATATGTTCCTGCCGCTGTCATCGCCCTGCATGTCCGGGAGGGCCGCGGGCGCGATTTCGCGCCCAACGTGTATCGGCGTGATCGTCCGGCTGCGGAAAAGCGGCGCCTGACGGTGATAGGCGGTGAGGATACTTGCTTTCATCCTGCCATTGAAACCTGTTTAAACATTTAGCAATCTTGCGTCTGTTATTCGTGGCGCGTTTCGGCGCGGAGTAATCCATCTTGTCGGGGGCGTCCACCGTTCACCATGACGTATCACAGTGCGAAGCGATCAAGTCACAACCCAAGCGTGCAGTCAACACGGCCTGTCACGGACGATCCGGCGGGCAAACGAAACCTGGTTGCCGTTGTCGTCACCCATAACCGGATCGAGAAACTGAAGGTTACGCTACGGCGTTTGCTGTCGGAGCCTGCTGCCGACCTGGCGTCGGTTCTGGTCTTCGACAACGCGAGCAGCGATGGCACGGGCATTTGGCTGGCGCGGCAGGCCGATCCCAGGCTTCATGTCGTGACTTCGGCCCGGAATCTCGGGGGCGCGGGCGGCTTCGAGAAGGCGCTTGCCGAAGCGGTCGCGCGGTTCGATCCCGATTGGCTGGTTCTCATGGATGACGATGCGCGCCCGGCACCCGGCACGCTTGGGGCATTCTGCCGCGATCGGAACCGGGACAGGGCCGAGGCCTGGGCCGCTGCGGTCACCTATCCCGACGGCCGGGTGTGCGACATGAACCGCCCGTGGATCAACCCGTTCCGATCCGCGCGCGATTTCTGGCGCGGTCTGCTCCACGGGCGCGACGGGTTTCACCTGACCGAGGACGACTATGCCGCGCCGGATCAGCGTGCAATCGACGGCTGTTCCTTTGTCGGGCTTTTCCTGTCGCGGGATGCGATCGCGCGCGTCGGCTATCCTGACGGGCGCTTGTTTCTTTACGGGGATGATGTGCTTTATACGCTGGCGCTGTCCCAGGCGGGTGGCGCGATCCGGTTCGATCCCGGCCTGGTGTTCGAGCATGACTGCGCGACCCTGTCCGACGGTGCCAGCCCGGTGATGTCGCCGCTGTGGAAGGTGTATTTCTTCCACCGTAACCAGGTATTCATCTACGCGCGCGCAGCCGGGCCCGTTCTGTTCTGGCCCGTCTTCGTCGTCAAGGCGGCTTCGTGGTGGGTTCGGGCCAGGCATTACGGCCCCAGCAAGGCGGCTTACAGGCGGCTGGTGCGGCTTGCCTTGCTGGACGGGCTGTTGCGGCGCACGGATCGGCCTGCGGAAAGCGTCATGGTTGCGGCCCGAGCGGCGGAGTGACGCGCCGCTCCTGCCGCGTGCTGTCGGATGGGCATCAGTTGGCGTTGAGAATCCAGAGATTGTAGCGGCGCAGCACCAGAAGCCCGAGGGCGATCAGGGTCAGCCCGACGATGACAGGGAACATCAAGGACGTATGCTGGGGGTCGTAGGTCGGATAATAGCCGATCCGTGAGACCGTCGTGATGTGCAGGAGCGGATTGTACCAAAGAACGTCCTGCGCGAGGGGCGGCAGATCCTCCATGATCCAGATGACCCCCGAGGCCAGAAACAGCGGGCGCGTGACAATGCGCCAGATATTGGACCAGATGGGGAAAAACCCGTTCAGGGCACAGTTCACCAACCCGGTGCCCAGGCCCAGGAGCGCGGCCATCACGAAGCTGAGCAGGATTGCCCCGAAATCGAGGATCGTTCGGCTTTCCACAATCATCAGGATGCCGACCATCAGGATGTAGGCGACCAACGTGTTGGTCAGGATGTTCAGGATTGCCCGGGCCGCGACGGCGTCGATCCACGTGACCGCTGGATATTTCAGGAGGGCCTTGGAGTAGGTCAGCGCCAGCATGGTCGTGTTCGATGTCTGGATATACAGATTGAACGGCAGGTAGCCGGTTGCGTAGAACAGCAGGAAGCTGTTGCCGAGGGACGGCGACCGCAAAAGCAGCGAAAACCCGACGGAGAGCAGGACAATCATGCCCATCGGTTCGAGGATCGCCCACACGTAGCCGCCCGGCGTGCGGCCATACCGGGAGCTCATTTCCCGGAGCATGAGCGCGATGATCGTGCGCAGATGTCGCCAACGCGCGTCTTGCCCGTTGTGGGGCGCCTGCGCGGCGGGAATCGAGGATTCGGTCACGGGGTCTCCTCTGGTGTTGTCTGAGCCGAGTATGTAGAGTCCCGCCCACAACTTCAAATTGATCGAGAGTGTTCAGTTCGTGACGACACCTGGTGAGACTTCAGCCACACGCTTTCGGTATGTGGGGGAGCGCGACGCGCAATCCGGGCAGGATAGTGCCAAGAGTTCCGATGTGAACCAATCGCAGGGCGAGGCCGCCGGGGACCAGTCGGAAGAGGCCGGGGAAAAACCGCGGAAAGCCGGCGGACGCAAGGGCAACCGGGGCAAGCGCAAGAACCAGCCGCCCCAGGTGGTCGAAGTGCCGCCCGCGGCGGGTCCGGCCAGGATGCGCCGGCGTCACTGGGGGATCCTTGTCAGTTTCCTCGTGGTGGTCATTGTCCCGGTGATCCTGTCGGCCTTCTATCTTTGGGGGCGGGCCGTTGACCAGTATGGCTCGACCGTCGGATTCACCGTCCGGCAGGAGGACGGGAACGGCGCGTCGGACATTCTGGGCGGTCTCGCGGCCCAGGTCGGAGGCACGGGGGGGACGTCGGACACGGACATCGTTTACGAGTTCATCCAAAGCCAGTCCCTTGTCGGCGCGATCGACGAGGAATTCGATCTCGTCTCGGAATATTCGCGTCATTACGATACCGACCCGATCTTCGCCCTCGCCCCGGACGCAAGCCTTGAGGACCTGGTGGACTACTGGCAGAGGATCGTCCGGGTGTCCTACGACCAGAATTCGCGCCTGATCGAATTGCGCGTTCTGGCATTCGACCCGGAAACCGCCCAGTCGATCGCAAGAGCGATCCTCGAGCGCAGCCAGGCGCTTATCAATGATCTTAACCGCCAGGCGCGGAATGACATGATCCGCTATGCCGAGCGCGATCTTGCCGAGGCGCAGGAGCGTCTGCGCAAGGCACGGGCCGAATTGATCCGCTTCCGCACGACGACGCAGCTCGTGGACCCGGAATCCGATCTGCAGGGCCGCATGGGCGTGGTCAACATGCTGCAATCCCAGTTGGCCGAGGCGCTGATCGACCTGGACATGCTGCATCAGTCCACGAACCAGAACGACCCGCGCGTGACCCAGGCCCGCCGGCGGATCGAGGTCATTCGCGACCGGATCGCGCAGGAACGCCGCAACGTGGCCCTCGGCGAAACCGGCGCCGAAGGGGAACAGGGCGACTACCCGACGATCCTGGCGGAATACGAGGCGCTTCTGGTGGACCGCGAGTTTGCGGAAGAAAGCTATACCGCGGCGCTGGCGGCGCTTGATTCGGCGCGGGCAGAGGCGGCCCGGCAAAGCCGTTACCTGGTGCCCTATATCGACCCGACCTTGCCGCAGACATCCGAGTTTCCGCAGCGCTGGACGCTGTTGGGCCTTGTCGCGCTTTTCCTGACACTCAGCTGGGCGATCCTGGCGCTGGTCTACTATTCGATCCGAGACAGCCGGTGAAATGATCCGCTTCGAGAACCTTTCGAAAAGCTTCTGGGTACGAGGACGGGAAAGGGTGGTGATCGACCATCTGGACATGACGTTGCCGGATGGAAAATCGATCGCGCTTCTGGGGCGCAACGGGGCCGGCAAGTCCACGCTGCTGAGCATCATCGCCGGCGCCATGCCGCCCGATACCGGCCGGGTGGTCCATGATGGCACCATGTCCTGGCCCGTGGGGCTGGGCGGCACGTTCCATCCCCAATTGACCGGCGCGCAAAACGTGCGGTTCGTCGCAAGGGTCTATGGCGTCGATTCCGAAAGCCTTCTGCATTTCGTACGGGAGTTTTCCGAACTGGGCGCGCAGTTCGACAACCCGGTGAAGACCTATTCGTCGGGGATGCGCGCGCGGCTCGGGTTCGGCCTGTCGATGGGGATCAAGTTCGACACCTACCTGATCGACGAGACGACATCGGTGGGCGATGCCCGGTTCAATCGCAAAAGCCGCGCGGTGTTCCTGGAGCGTGTCAAGGATGCCAGCGCGATCATGGTCAGCCACCAGGTCAGGACGCTTCGGCAGTTCTGCGACAGCGGCATCCTGCTGCATGATGGCAAGCTGACCTATTTCGAAGATCTCGAAGAGGCCATCGAACGCCACCTGGAATTGAACGGGTAGGCCGCTCCGGCATCGCGCCGGGACAATTAGATTGAAATCGGAGCCATTCTTCCAATTTTGGTCGCAGGTCGTCCCGTTTTGCCGTCACGGTGACCGGTTTTCCTGACCCCGGGAGTGGTATCAGGGGTCGATGTGCCGATGCTGGAATTTCGTTTCGTCGGAGTTGCCGCTACGGGTGAAGAGCGGTTCGATTGGTCCATCAGCGATTTGCAGGTCGTGGCGGGTTACACCGGGCCGGTTCTGGTGTCGGTTGTCGGCGGCGAGGGCGGGTTGGTGACCTGGTCTCTCGAGTCGGGAGGGGCGCCCGAGGTGATCGGGACGCGACCCTTGGAGACGGGCTGGATCACGCCGACCGGGCCGCAACTGGCCCTGAGCGGCGATGACCTGGTGATCTCGGGGGTGCAGCCGGGGCGCCTTGGGGTCGCGGATGCAACGGGCGGGGCATCGCCGCCGCAGATCGGGTATCACGCGGCGGATATCGGACACGCCACGGTCATGGCCGCGATGCCCGGCGGGCGGATGGCAATGGCGGATGGCAATGGTGCGGGAATGGTGGTGGTTGCCCCGCAGCCCGAAGGCGGACTGAGCGTCGTTGCGCGCACGCCCGCCACCGCCGCGGACCGGGCCGGCATGGTCAGCAAGATCGCGGTGGCGGGCCCGGAAGGAGCGGAGATCCTTCTGGCCGCCAGTGCGGCAGGGCGCAGCGTGACGTCTTTCACGGTGTCCGGGGACCGGATCGTTCCGCTGGACACGGCGAATGCGGAGGACGGGTTGTGGATGATGGTGCCGACCGATCTGGTCGTTGCGCAGTCGGGGGGACAGACCTTTGCCGTTGTCGCCTCGTCGCCTGATACTTGGGGCGCTGCGGGCACCCTGAGTGTCCTGCGGGTCGGCGACGGGGGGAGCCTGACGGTCACCGACCATGTGCTCGATACTCGCGACAGCCGATTCGGCCAGGTCCAGACGCTGGCGAGCGTGCAATACAACGGCATTCCGCTTGTTGTTGCTGGGGGCGGCGATGACGGGCTCAGCCTGTTCGCGTTGGCGTCCGGTGGCAGGCTTGTTCATCTGGACAGCTTCGAGGATACGCGGGCCACCGGGCTGACGGGAGTGACGGCGCTTGAACTGGCGGTGTTCGGTGACAGGCTGCATGTAATCGCCGCGTCCGGCGCGGATGCGGGGGTGACGGCGCTCGAGGTAAATCTGGGCGATCTGGGGGCCACCATCCCCACGGCCGGCAACGACATCCTGTGTGACGGGCAGGGGGCTGACACGCTGCAAGGGGGAGAGGGGCGCGACATCTACGTGTTCGGCGTGGATGGGCAGACGGATGTCGTCAGAGGTTTCGATCCGTCGGCCGACCGCCTGGATTTGACGGGCTGGCCCATGCTCTACGATGCGCAGTCGGTGACCATTCTGCCAACCGGATCGGGTGCAACGATCACCTTTCGCAACGAAACGCTGATCCTGGAAAGCGCGCAGGGCAGGCCGTTGGACCCAGAGGCGGTGCGGGCCGCGATCTCGCTCGAGGTCAACCGCGTGCCGCTTCCGTCCGATCTTGGCCTGCCGGTGGCAGATGACGGGCCGGACGGCGAGGATGACGAAAACACGCCCCGGCAGGGAACGGATGGAAACGATATGTTTGCCGCCCAACCCGGCGATGACACGATCCTGGGGGGCGCGGGTGCCGATACCGTCACGTTCGCGCATTCGATCTTCGATGTCCGGGTTCTGGACGTCTCGGGCGACCGCGTCACCGTGGAAGCGCCCGATGGGGTGGATGTGCTGGGGTCGATCGATGTTTTCGAGTTCGCGGACGGAACGCTGGACTTCGCCGGTGTCGCATCGCTGCGGGGCCGGGAGGTTCTTGAAGGAACGGCGGGGGAGGATGTGCTGGAAGCCACCGAGGACAATGCGCGAATCCTGGGCCTGGGCGGCGACGATACGCTGACCGCAACCAATGGTGCGGACATCCTCGATGCGGGGCCCGGAGATGACAGGGTCCGGGCGTTGCGCGGAGCGGATTCGATCCGGGCCGGAGACGGGGATGACGATATCTGGGGCCTTGGCGGCAGTGATACGATAGAGGGCGGCGCGGGTCACGACTATCTGCGCGGCGGGCGCGAGGAAGACCTGATCCGCGGCGGGGACGGAGAGGACTCGATCCGGGGCCAGCGGCACTCTGACACGATTCACGGCGGGGACGGCGACGACAATATCAAGGGTGGCGGCGGGAACGACGTGCAGCATGGCGGTGCGGGCCATGACTTCATCAAGGGTGGCACGTGGCGCGATTATGCCGAAGGCGGCACCGGGAACGACAAGGTTTCGGGGAACCGGCATGACGACACGCTTCTGGGGGGCGAGGGAAACGACAAGATCATTGGCGGCGGGCATGACGACCGGCTTGTGGGCGGTGACGGGGACGATTTCCTCAAAGGCGGCAGCGGCGCGGATACCTTCGTGTTCGCGCGCGGGGACGACCGGGACAAGATCGCCGATTTCAGCCCGGCCGAGGATACTCTGGAACTGGATGCTGCGCTGACAGGTGGGATGCGCGAAGGTGCGGCGATCGTCGCGTCATTCGCAAGGATCAAGCGACGCGGGATCGAACTGGATTTCGGCGATCAGGACACGATCCTCCTGTCCGGCCTTTCCAGTCTTGCAGGGCTGTCGGACGCGATCGAGATCCTGTAGCGGATTGTCACGCGCAAAAACGGCCGCACCTGTGGGCGCGGCCGCTGATTTCTTTTCCAGGTGCCACCGGCAGGCAAGCGCCGTTGCCTTTGCTGTCAGTTCCAGTTGGAAACGCAGGGGATCTTGGTCTTGTCGCAGCGCCCCGAGTATTTCTCGGCGATTTCCTTGACCTCGCCCAGAAGTTCGCCTGCCAGCGTCTTGGGCTCCAGTCCGAGGCCGAGGAACCGGTCGTTGGCGACGTGCAGATCGTTCTCGGCCGCTTCGTTGCGGGGGTTGTCCAGATAGGCGATTTCGGCGCCCATCATGTCGTGGATCATCTGCGCCAGGTCCCGCACGCGGTGCGTTTCGGTCATCTGGTTGAGGATGTTCACCCGCTCGCCGGTCTGCGGTGGGTTGTTCAAGGCCAGCTCGATGCAGCGGCAGGTGTCCTCGATGTGGATGAAGGCGCGGGTCTGGCCGCCGGTGCCGTGCACCGTCATCGGGTAATTGATCGCCGCCTGCATGATGAACCGGTTCAGGACGGTGCCATAGTCGCCGTCATAGTCGAACCGGTTGATGAGGCGTTCGTCCATCTTGGTTTCTTCGGTCTGCGTGCCCCAGACGATGCCCTGGTGCAGGTCGGTGATCTTCACGCCGTCATTCTTGTTGTAGAAGGCGAAGAGAAGCTGGTCCTGCGATTTGGTCATGTGGTAGATCGAACCGGGGTTGGTGGGATACAGGATTTCCTGCTCGGTCTCGCCCTCAGGGGTGTCGATCTTCACCTTCAGGTAACCTTCGGGGATCTTCATGCCGGCGGTGCCGTAGCCATAGACGCCCATGGTGCCAAGGTGGATCAGGTGGACATCCTGCCCGGATTCGACGATTGCCGCCAGAACGTCATTGGTAGCGTTGATGTTGTTGTTCACGGTGTAGCGCTTGTGCGCGGGCGATTTCATCGAGTAGGGCGCCGCGCGCTGCTCGGCGAAGTGGATGATCGCGTCGGGCTTTTCATCCTGAATCAGCGTCAGGAGACGGTGATAATGTTCCCCGACGGTAAAGTTGTGGAACTTGATCTCTTTGCCGGTCAGCTCTTTCCAGACGCGCAGGCGCTCGCCGATCGGGCGGATGGGCGTCAGGCTGTCCACCTCGAGTTCGAGGTCGATTTCGCGCCGCGACAGGTTATCGACGATGACCACGTCGTGACCGCGACTGGAAAGATAGAGGGCATTGGGCCAACCGCAGAACCCGTCGCCGCCGAGAATGATGACTTTCATGTTTTACCTACCTTGCTTGGCTCGCTAAGGGCGAGTGTATAGTCAGCCCTTGCGGAAATGTGAATTTCGAATTCCGTGCCGCTTGGCGCGGTCACGGGGGCGGTATGGGTCGTGTCTCGTAGCCGAGTCGCTCGAAGTCGCGCGCGTATGCCCTGTTGATGGCCTCGACCGCCTTTTCAGTGAAGGTGAGCAGGTGTTTGTCAGATACGTCGCTGCGCTTGCCCGCGAAATGCGTTTCGGGGGGCAGGCCGGTTTCTTCGGCAAGTTGTTGCCAGTCCGCATCGAAGGATTCGAGCCGTCCGATGAAGTCGAAGGACAGCCTGTCGAAAGACAGGTTGAGAGTCTGCGGGCGCCAATGGGCGTTCTGGCGGTCGGCCGGTTGATCGCAGACAGCCAGGGTGAATTCCTCGAATGTGGGGCAGTATTCCTCGGGAAAGCCGGCCTGACGGCGGAACGAGCCTTGTTTCTGAGGTGTCACGATCTTGTTCAGGTAAACGGATTTCAACCGATCGAACGGGTTGCGGACAAACGAGAACACGAATTTTCCATCAAGGTGGTCCCGTTCGCGGCCGCGGATCCTGTTTCCGGTGAGCAGGGGGGAAGCAGACCGGTCATGAACCGAGGTCCTTGGCACGAAGGCCGGGTCCTGCAGTTCCGCACGTTGCAGCGTCAGCTTGATGGTCGAACACGCGACCTTGGGATTGTTGACATAAACCACGCCGAAGCGCTCCGAGATATGGAGCGATCGTGCAAATGCGGTGCCGGTCAAACTTGTCGTGTTTGAAGTCATGCGCGGAACATCCGCGGAGGCGGGGCGGCATCGTAGCTGATGCGCCGCGGCGCGCAGCGCCAGTGGGAGAGATCGAACCCGAATTCGGCTTCGAACCGGTCCGCGCAGGGCAGAACGTGCCTTTTCTGCCATCTTGCGTATTCGGTCTCGGTGATCGCGGTGGTCCAGCTGCTTTGACGCGCAAGGGCGGCGGCCACGTCATCCGCTGAAGCACCCTCGTAGACACGCGAATTCCTGCGTTGCGCGCAGAACACCAGGGTATTTGCGGGGATCCTGAACTTCTTGCCCAGGCTGTGAAATTCCGCCGGTGCGCCGCCCGCGTAGACATAGCGGGGCATGACACCGGCATTGACCGGCTTTTTTTCCAGAATGCGCTTGGCATGGCCCGTGTCCGGCAGGCCTAGGAAGTCCAGGATCTTCGCCACGAAGACCGGATCGGAGGTGGCGATATCGGTCTCGTAGAACAGCGGCAGCACGTTTTCGCGGCCGAAAAAGTCGTAGCAGCGCGTGATCGCCGATCCGATCTGCGACAGGAGACGCGACATGCTTGGCACATGCGACTGGAACGACGTGCCGGCCTCACGTGCGCAGATATTCTGAAGGTAGCGCGAATAGCCGCGTTCGATCGGGCGGCGCAGCACGAAAATCACCTTGGTGTCGCGGCCCAGTGTCTGGGCGATGCGCTCGACCGGCTGCGGATCGAGGTAGGACGGAGAGACCTCGCCGATGATGTCCTTGTCCTTTTGGTTCGCAAAATGCGCGGCATAGTCGGCAAGGGGTTTCGTATCGAAATCGCGGTTGAAGTAATGCAGTTCCTTGGGGTGCGACAGCCCGATCGACGGATGCTGCGACAGGATCCGGTAAATCAGCGACGTGCCGGATTTCCCCTGACCGAGCACGACGAAGCGCGGGAGCGTCTTCCGGGTCATGATGCGCAGCTCTTCACGGGTGCTGCGGCGTTCGGGGTGCAGCCGGGCAAAGCCGCAACGATCTTGGCATGGGCTTGTGCCGTCCGTTCCGCGACGAGGGTTTCGCGCAGTTCGAGCGCTTGGGTCCGGGCGCGTTCGGGATTATCCAGGACGGCGCGAATGGCAAGCGCCCAATCCGCGGCGGATGCGCCGGGCGGCATCGCATCGGCAAGGGATGGGCGCAGGATTTCGCTTGTTCCGCCGACGTCCGAGCCGACAATCGGCACGCCCGTCATCGCCACTTCGAGAAGCATGGTCGGAACACCGTCCCATGCGGACGTGTAAAGCCAGCAGTCCGCCTGATCCAGGGGCAGGTCGCGGAAGGCGGCATAGGCGCCTTCCAGCACCAGGTTCGGAGGCGTCGGCGGCAGTGGTGCCGCGCCCATCACCTTGTCGCCCCAGACGTGGAAATCGCAGTCCGGCATTTGTGCGGCGATGTCGAATACGAGGTCGATCCGTTTTTGAGGGTCAAGGCGCCCGGCCCAGTAGATACGGGGTCGCCGCCCCGGTTTTTCCTTGGGCGGCGCGGCAACGGGAATCGATGAATCAACGGGATTGGGGAGAACACGGATCTTGTGCCGTTGTGCGGGCGGCACGCCGTAGCGCCGGATCAGGTCGTCGGCCAGAAAGCGGCTGTCCGTCAGAACCCCGCTGAGTTGATCGAAATGGCGATAAACCCGGCGGAGGGGATACCCCGTCCAGTGCCCCGTCGCAGACTGTTCATTGCACAGCAGAAGCGCATGGAGATGCATCGACGTGGAAAGGGCGGTGCCATAAGGGGTCATCATGTCCCACATCAGACGCGAGTTCACGTTGAACACGCAGCGCGGATGCAAGGCGCGCAGGAATTCGGCAAGCACCCTTTGGCGCGGGTCCCCGTTCAGTTCGGGCGCGAGCTTGGCAAAATCGACGTGCCGCACGCCGTCGGGCAGTTTCCCGTGCGGCATGGGGCCGGGGCGGTCGGTGGTCACCACGACGACCTGGTCCGCGCCATGCGCCGCGGCAAGTGCGCGGGCAAGATGGCCCTCGGCACGCGGGGCCGATCCGAACCGGCTTCGGTTTACACAGATGACGAATTGGGCCCGCTTGCCGTCCGCGGCAAGAAAGAGGCGCCAGATGGCCGCGACCCGCTTGACGGCGGGATCGCTGTGAAGCGGGGGCACCTTCAGCTGCGGCACCTCCGTCCAGCCCTGGCCGATCAGCGGCTCGTGCTGCTCGGCGCGCCTGACCTGTTCGCCGAGCGGGCCGGATTCGAGCCGCGACCGCAGCTCGTTCTGGCGCTCGCGCCAAAGATCGAACAGTGCCTGGGGCGATTTGCCCATCATCTCGGCGATCGTTTCGAAATCGGTGAACGGGGCGCCGGTCCAGGCCGTGTCGGTCGCGCTTGCCGTCTGAACCCAATGGTGGAATGCATTTGTCCGGCTCTTGGCCAGTTCGGGGTGGCGGGCCTTGTAGTGGCGCGCCGAGAAAAACGGGGTCGGGCAGCGCCCTTCGGCCTCGCCGGCCCTGATATAATGGGCGATTGGATCAATCTCTTCCTGGATCAGGATGTCGGGGTAGCGTGACAGGTAATAGGCGTGGTCGAAATATGGTTCGGTCTCGGCATAGGCTTTCCTGTCGGTGACGACGCCCGTGCGCGCCTTGGCCCGTGTGACACGGTTTTCCAATGCGGCGCCGTGATGCGGTGGCGTGACGTTGGCCCCAGGTTCCTCGGGACCGGGGCGGAACGCTTGGGCCAGGCGACCCACGAGGCCGGGTCTACCCGGCCCATCGCCATCGGCGCCCAGATCCGAGACCCGATCGATCGCCATGCACTCGAGCTGCCGGATGAGCGCGCGCCGGGTCCGGCTTTCGGAGACAAGGGATGAGTCCCGCCGCCGTTTGAAGATGATGGTGTTCTTGACCGATGCGTGATGCCAGCCCGCCGCCATCGTTTCGATCGAGAATTGCCAGTCCTGGAATGACAGCCCGGCCGGAATGTCGCGGGCCACGTAGGGATGCTCGAGGAAAGCCTCGCGCGGGGCCATGCAGAGGCTGTCGTAGTAGTTCATGAAATAGAAGTGCTGCGGCGCGAACAGGGCGTCGTCCTGCTCGGGCTTGAAAAAGACGGAATGCCCCCCGTCAAACAGCCAGTTCAGTTCCGGGTGCGCGATGGAGCGGCGGCCCATCGCGGAATCCGCCCGCAACCTTTCCACGGCCGCGCGCAGCCAGTTCCGCGAGAAAAGGTCATCGGCATCGAGAAAGGCGATGAAGCGGCCCTTGGTTCGCGGAACGACCGCGTTGCGCACGCGCCCCAGATCGCCTTCATCGAAGTCGAGCAGCGTCCAGCTATCGGCGGCGTTGTGTTCGAACCATTGTCGAGTGTCGGCGGTCGCCTTGTCCAGCGCAACGATCCGTTCGACCTTGATTCCGGCATCTTCGGCCGCCGCGATAGCATCATTCGCCGATGCAAGCGTGGGGCCGCAAACCAGCGTCTCGTCATGTGCTGTCAATACGACCGAGAGCTCGCAGCCCCCCGCCCGGAAAATCATGTCCAAAACCTTTCGCCCTCAGGTTTCCAAGGTGATGCATTGCGTGCATGGCAAGCCGCCTCGGGCTGCAAATAGCCAGAAGGTGCCACGGGTTTCAATGCAAAATACCCGCATTGAGGGTATTGCGGGAACAAATTGACCTTGAGGGTTGTTGTCATTACACCCGTGGAAAATGCAAATCCTGAAGTTGTGCCAAGCTGAATGAAAACGACCCAAGCGTGTTCCTTGGTTCTTTGCGTGGGCTTGGCCGGGGTCATTACGGCAGCGGTGGACACGGCTTCGAAAACCAGAACAGCAATCGCGCGCGGGCCCTTGGGCGCCGCGCGTCCGTCGAGGGAGACTAGCCTTGAAGAAGCGTCCTGTCTGGATCGCCGGCGCCGGATTGTCTGGCGCGGTGATAGCCCGCCAACTCGCCGAAGCCGGTCATCCGGTCGAAGTGTTCGACTCAAGGGATCACGTGGCCGGCAATTGCTACACGGAACGCGATGCTGAAACCGGGGTTCTGGTGCATCACTACGGGCCGCATATCTTCCATACGAATGACATGGAGGTGTGGGATTATCTGCGCCGCTTCGGCACCTTTCGGGAGTATGCCCACAGGGTCTGGACAACGGTGGGCGGGCGCGTCTATCCGCTTCCGATTTCGCTGGCCACCATCAACCAGTTCTACGGCCGGTCGCTCCGCCCGGCCGAGGCGCGCGATTTCATCGCGGAACGCGCCGATCCGATTGCCGCGCCGGAGACCTTCGAGGAACAGGCCCTGTCGATGATCGGCCGCGATTTGTACGAGGCGTTCTTTCGCGGCTATACCGAGAAGCAATGGGGCCGGTCGCCGCGCGAGCTGCCCGCCTCGATCCTGAAGCGGCTTCCGGTGCGGTTTTCCTACGAGGGCAGTTATTTCGCCCATTCGGTACAGGCCATGCCGGAAGACGGTTACACGCCGATCGTGTCGGCGATGCTGGATCATCCCGGGATCCGACTGCACCTGTCCACCCCGCTTTCACGCGCAGAGGTGCCGAAGGATGCACATCTTTTCTGGTCCGGGCCGCTGGACGCCTATTTCGGTCACGTGCACGGGGATCTGGGCTATCGCACACTGGATTTCGAGCACGAGATCCACCCCGGCGATTTTCAGGGATGCCCGGTCATGAATTACGGCGACCCGGAGGTTCCATTCACCCGGATCACCGAACACAAGCATTTCATGCCTTGGGAAGACCACGACAAGAGCGTCGTGACGCGGGAATATTCACGCGCCTGCGAAAACGGCGACATTCCCTATTACCCGATCCGTCTCGTGGCCGAAAAGGATGTCCTGCGCCGGTATGTGCAGGCTGCCGAGGGGTGCGATGGGGTCACCTTCGTCGGCCGGCTCGGCACATACCGGTATCTGGACATGGATGTCTGTGTCCGTGAGGCACTGGATTGCGCACGGGCCTTTCTGAACGCGGAAGCCTCGGGGGTCTCTCTGCCGCCGTTTGTCGCGGCCCCGCTTTGAACGCGCCTTGACCCTAGCGTCGGGTCAACGCCGCCTCGAACTCGGCGAGGGCCAGCTGCACGTCATCTGCGTCCGGCGCCTCTTGAATCCGTTTGGCGAATGTCCGGCGCAGGCCCGTAAGACGTGCCGTCAGAGCGGCATGGACCTCGGCCCGGTCGAGGATGGTTTTTGCCAGTTCCCCGATGCTGCAGCGAACTTCGTCGGCCTCGATTTGCAGAAGCCTGACCTGGGCGTCGCTGGCCATGCCATGCACGTAGGCGTCAGCCGCCGCCGCCTTGCGCCCCCAGGACAGCTGCTCGGACAGGGGCACGCCGGCGCTCAGGTCTTTCGCTTCGAGGTCCAGCGCCGCGACCACGCGGGCAAGAGCCTGATCGCGGGCGGCTTCGATCCCGGCTGCGGCAAGTTCGTCCTGTGTTCTGATCGCCAAGCTGAATGTCATTCCGTGGTCTCCTTTCGGGTGGCGGGTATCGCGACCGGCCCATCGTGAGCGACGAGGCTCCAGTGATCGGGGTCCGTGGGTTGATGCGGGTTCGCATCATCGCCAAGCACAACGCGGACGCGGCAGGCGATCACGCCATCGTGGCGGGTGATCTTGCCAACGAAGGGATGGTTCCCGCCTTGCGGTGTCGCCTCGCCGCCTTCGGGCACGGCGCCCAGGTTGTAGGCGGTCCCGTCCACGGTGATCGTGTCGCCGCTGACGATGATCTCGGTTTCGGCCTGGTCGGGCAGACCGCGTGTTGGGAGCAGTGTCAGTTGCATGTCATCCTCCTTCAGAACCAGCGGCCCACGGCCATTGCGCGCACCGTGTAGGTGTCGGCAGGATCGAAATTCGTTGTGCCCCCTGCCGAACGATAAAGATCGACGAT
>JAASSQ010000077.1 GCA_021767845.1 Roseovarius sp.
ACCACCAGTTGCGCCGAGGGGTCGTCCAGATAGGCCAGGAACTCGCGCACCAGCTTGGGAAACCGCCGCGCGGGCATATACAGGAACAGCGGCGCGGTCAGCGGGTAATCCTCGGTCTTGACCGCGCGGCGCGTCGCCCGCAGGGTAAAGCCGCAGGTGCCTTGCAACGCCAGTTCCCAAGCATTGCCGGTCTCCGACCGGCTCGCCACGCCAAGGCCGAACGGATCGTCTGCAACCGCCTCGACCAAAGCCTGACCGTCGCGATGCAGACGCGCCGCCGCCGTCAGGCTGCGGTCCTGCGGCGCCAAGAGACGGTCCACCGTCGCCTGCCCCAGCCCCGAGGCCTGGTTGACGACATGCACCGTGATCGGCGCATCCGGTCCGCCCAGGTCGGACCAGTTGGCTATCTCGCCGGACAGAACCCTGGCCAGGTCCGGGGTCGTGACCGCCGCAACCGTGTTCGACGGCGCCACCACGGGCACCAGCGCATCCAGCGCCAGAATCCGGCTTCGTCCCCTGTCCGTCAGGTCGCCCAGCCCCACTTCGCGCGCGCGGCGGGCCTCATCGGGGCGCACCTCGCGCAGCGACATCACGATATCGGCCTCGTCGGCCAGCAGGTCGGCGAAGCCTTCATCTGTATTGGACAGGTGCAGCGTGAACTCCCCCAGCAGCGTCTCGCCACCCGAACCGCTCAGCGCATAGACGGTGCGCCGGTCGTCCAGAACCTCGCGGCGCAACTCGTACTCGTGCCGGATCGCGAACGCCTCCAGCAGCGCGGGGATCAGCACACGCCCCACCACCGGGGCACCCGACAGGGTCACGCGCGCCACGTAGTTTTCCAGGTCGGGGCACCCCGGCCCATCGCACAGCACGCCCGAGCCATCGACCGTCAGCTCGCCATAGATCGTTTCAACCCGGTAGAATTCGCCGTCGAACCCCAGCAGGTCGCCGCTGATCTCGACCTCGCCATCACGCGAGGTCAGCGTCACGTCCTGCGCGGCAACCGGCGACAGCAGCCCGAAAAAGAAAAGTGCGGCGAGGATCGCCGCACGCACCATCGTCATCGAACGACCCCCGGTAGCTGCGGATTAATTCCGCGCGATCTTCAGGTCATTGACCATGTTTTTCAACACCAGAAAATCCCCGGTCGCATCACAGTGCGGCATCGCCAGCACAAGATCCTGCACCCGGGCGCGCCCGCCTTCGTGGATCTCGATCGACTGCGCCTGCACGTCGCGCCCGCAATTCAACTCGGTCACCTCGGCCTCGACGCTCAACACCACATCGCCGCCCTGCTGCGCGATGCCGGTGGGGAAGGTATAGACTTCGGCCATGCGCGCGGTCTCGGCCGCGCCCGCGCCATGACGGGTCAGGAACCCGCCCTCGCCCCGCGCGGCCATGGCCATGTCGCGCGCCGCATCCACCCAGACATGGCCGGCCTGGCCATAATCCGCACCGTATTCGCGCGCATGGATCTGCAGCCCGGCCTGTCCCTGCCATTGCACGACGACCCGGTCGTAATAGGCCACCGACGTGACCTCGGCAGTGACCGCCGCGGTCTCTCCGTTGGCGAAGGACAGCATGTAAAGCGCCGTTTCCGACAGGGCCGGAACGGTCAGGTTGCGCGCGCCCTCGGCATCGGTGACCTCGGTGAACATCATGCCGTTATGGTGCAGCGTGAAGGATTCGTTGGCCATGCAGGGCGCACTCAGCGAAAGTTCGACCATCGCGGCGGCGGCCGGGTTTGCCGTCAGCGTGATGTCGCAGGAGAAACTGGGCGCCGGCTCCTCCACCGGCAGATCGGCGGCGATCCCGGAGGTGGCCGAGGCAGCCATCGCGCGCAGGCGCGGCTTGTCCGGCAGCGGGACGGGTTGCGGGGCCGCTGCCGGCGGCACCGGCGCCGCCGAGGTCAATTGCACGTCGGTCAGCGGCAGCGAGGTTTCGATCAACTCCGCCTGGCCCTGGGAGGGGACAGGGATGATCCCGGCCTGGGCCGTCTGGATGGGCGTCGCACCGGCCCCGCCGTCGGCCATGTTCTGCATGATGAACCCGGTCGCCAGCGCACAGGCAAAGGTGCCGCCCACGGTCAGATAACGCTTTGCTTTCGACATGATCCCGCCTTTCGGATGAGCCATCATGCTCGAGGGATACAATCCGAAAGCGGCGCCCGTGTGGCGCGGGCAAGGAGTGAATCGGGCCGGATCGTGCCGGCCCGGTCACATCAGGCCAGGCGCCCGTGGCAATGCTTGAACTTCTTGCCCGATCCGCAGGGGCAAGGCTGGTTGCGGCCCGGATTGCCCCAGGTCGAGGGGTCGTTCTCGTCGAAGCCGGGCTGCGCGCCCTCCGGCGCACCGGCGGTCTGCCCTGTCGCATCCGGGGTCGCGGCGGCCTCCATCGCGGCGCGCTGCTGTTCCAGCTCGCGCATCATCGCCTGCTGTTCGTCTTCGGTCATCGGCCGGATCTGGGCCAGCTTCTGCGTCACGTCCTGGCGCAGGCTGTCCAGCATCGATTCGAACAGCTGGAAGGCCTCGGTCTTGTATTCGTTCAGGGGATCACGCTGCGCGTAGCCACGAAAACCCACGACGCTGCGCAGATGTTCCAGCGTCAGAAGATGCTCGCGCCACTTGGCGTCGATGGTCTGCAGCAGGATCTGCTTTTCGATCGCGCGCATGTTTTCGGGGCCGAAGGCGGCGGTCTTCTGCGCCATCATCTCGTCGGCGGATTTCTCGATCCGTTCGGCGATATCCTCGTCGTCCACGCCTTCTTCGTCGGCCCAGGCGACAACCGGCAAGTCCATGTTCAGCTGCTCGACGATCGCGTCGTGAAGCCCCTCGGTATCCCACTGGTCGGCATAGGTCTTGGGCGGCATGTAGGTATCGACCAGGTCGTCGATCACCTCGCTGCGCATGTCCTGCACGATCTCCGACAGGTCCTCGGCCTTCATGATGTCGAGCCGCTGCTTGAAGATCACCTTCCGCTGCTCGTTCATCACGTCGTCGAACTTCAGCAGCTGCTTGCGGATGTCGAAATTGCGCCCCTCGACCTTGGCCTGCGCGCGCTCCAGCGACTTGTTCACCCACGGGTGCACGATCGCCTCGCCCTCTTTCATGCCAAGCGTGGACAGCACCTTTTCCAGCCGCTCCGAGCCGAAGATCCGCATCAGGTCGTCTTCGAGGCTCAGGAAAAAGGCCGACCGCCCCGGATCGCCCTGGCGTCCCGACCGGCCGCGCAACTGGTTGTCGATCCGGCGGCTTTCGTGCCGCTCGGTGGCCAGAACGAACAGGCCGCCGGCCTCGATCACGGCCTTTTCGTCGTCGGCATGTTCGGTCTCGATGCGCGCGCGCACCTCTTCGGGGTCGGCATCGGGGTTGGCGGCGATCGCCTCCATCACCTTGAATTCGACATTGCCGCCCAGCTTGATGTCGGTGCCCCTGCCGGCCATGTTCGTCGCGATGGTCACCGCGCCCAGCTTGCCGGCATCGGCGACGATCTGCGCCTCTTTCTCGTGCTGGCGCGCGTTCAGAACGTTATGCGCGATCCCGGCCTTGGTCAGAAGCTGGCTCAGCATCTCCGACTTCTCGATCGAGGTGGTGCCGACCAGGATCGGCTGACCCTTTTCATGCGCCTCGCGGATCGTCTCGACGATGGCGTCGAACTTCTCCTGCGCTGTGCGATAGACCGCATCGTCCTCGTCCTCGCGCGCGATTGGCTTGTTCGTCGGTACCTCGACCACGCCAAGCCCGTAGATCTCGGCGAATTCCTCGGCCTCGGTGGCGGCGGTGCCGGTCATGCCCGACAGCTTTTCGTACAGCCGGAAATAGTTCTGGAAGGTCACGCTGGCCAGGGTCACGTTCTCGGGCTGGATCTTGCAGCCTTCCTTGGCCTCGATCGCCTGGTGCAGGCCGTCCGACAAACGCCGGCCCGCCATCATCCGGCCGGTGAATTCGTCGATCAGGACAACCTCGCCATCGCGCACGATATAGTCCTTGTCCCGCTGGAACAGCTTGTGGGCGCGCAGCCCCTGGTTCACGTGGTGCACGATGGTGGTGCTTTCGGGGTCGTAAAGCGATTGCCCCTCTTCCAACAGCTCGTTGCGGTGCAGGATCTCTTCCAGGTATTCGTTGCCCTCGTCCGTGAAGGTCACGTTGCGGGTCTTCTCGTCGATCGTATAGTGATCCTCGGTCAGTTCCGGGATCAGCTTGTCGATGGTCACATACAATTCGCTGCGATCCTGCGCCGGCCCCGAGATGATCAGCGGCGTGCGCGCCTCGTCGATCAGGATGCTGTCCACCTCGTCCACGATGGCAAAGAAATGGCCACGCTGGCTCATCTCTTCCAGCGACGACTTCATGTTGTCGCGCAGGTAATCGAACCCAAGCTCGTTGTTGGTGGCATAGGTCACGTCGGCGGCGTAGGCCGATTTCTTCTCGTCCTCGGGCTGCTGAGGATAGACCACGCCGGTGGTCAGCCCGAGCGCGCCATAGACATTGCCCATCCATTCGGCGTCGCGCTTGGCCAGGTAATCGTTGACGGTGACGATATGCACGCCCTTTTCCGTCAGCGCGTTCAGGTAGGCGGGGAAGGTGGCGACCAGCGTCTTGCCCTCGCCGGTCTTCATCTCGCTGATATTGCCCTGGTGCAGGAAGATCCCGCCCATCAGCTGCACGTCGAAGGCCCGCAGCCCAAGCGCCCGTTTCGCGGCTTCGCGGCAATTGGCAAACGCCTCCGGCAGCAGGCTGTCCAGGCTTTCACCGTCGGCGTGGCGCTTCTTGAACTCCTGGGTCTTTTCGATCAGCGCCGCGTCGCTCAACGCCTCGAACTCGGGCTCCAGCGCGTTGATCTTCTCGACCAGCGGGCGCGTCGCCTTGATCTTGCGGTCGTTCGGCGTCCCGAAGATCTTCTTGGCGACAGTTCCAATACCCAGCATGTGCAGTCCGTTCCGGTGTTTGTGCTTGTCCGTGAAAGGCAATTGCTTGCCCCGCCCCCCGCACCACCCTAGAACGGGCACAGAATGGCGGCGTCTTGATCCTGAGCCGATGTAAGGGGCCGCTGTTGGAGTGTCAACGTCGCGCAGGCGCGCGGCGCCCAACGCAGCAATGCAAAGGAAGGCCCGCATGTCTCTTCGCAAACAGCTTTTTCCGGCCATCGCCCTTGTCGCGGCAACAGCCCTGTCGGCCCCCGCCACGGCGCAGGACAGCCCCGATCCCGACACCGTCATGGCAACCGTGAACGGCACCGACATCACCCTGGGCCACATGATCGCGCTGCGCGCCAGCCTGCCGGCGCAATACGGCCAGTTGCCGCCCGAGATGCTGTTCGACGGTATCCTCGACCAGCTGGTGCAACAGACCCTCCTGATGCAGAATTTCGAGGGCGAGCTGTCCCGGCGCAACGCCCTCGTGCTCGACAACGAACGCCGCGCGATCTTCGCCACCGAGGCGATCGACCGGGTCATGGGCGGCGATCTGGACGAGGCCGAGATCCAGGCCGCCTATGACGCGCAATACGCCAGCGCCGAGCAGGAAACCGAGTACAAGGCCGCGCATATCCTCGTTGAAACCGAGAAAACCGCCCGCGACCTGATCGCCCAACTTGACGATGGCGCCGATTTCGCCGCGCTGGCCCGCGAACATTCCACCGGCCCGTCCGGCTCGAACGGCGGCGACCTGGGCTGGTTCGGCCCCGGCGTGATGGTCGAGTCGTTCTTCGATGCCGTCGCGTCGCTCGACACCGGCGAGGTGTCGGACCCCGTGCAGACGCAATTCGGCTGGCATGTCATCAAGCTCAACGACACCCGCCTCAAGGAAACGCCGCCGCTTGACGAGGTGCGCGGCGAAATCGAGGAGTCGCTCCGCCAGGCGGCCTTCGACGCCCATATCGCCAAGCTGACCGCGGCGGCCAGTATCGACCGCAACGGCGCCGACGGCATCGCCCCCGAAACGATCAACCAGACGGACCTGCTGGAGAACTGAAGATGGGCACCACCCCTCCGCTGTCGCCGCTCGCCCCGGCCGCGTTTCCCGCTCTGCCACAGGTGGCCGGAGTCCGGTTCGCCACCACCCAGGCCGGCGTGCGCTACAGCGGCCGGGATGACGTGATGCTGGCCGCCCTCGCCCCCGGCACCGCGATTGCCGGGGCCTTCACGCGATCGGCCACCCGGTCCGCCGCGGTGCTCGACTGCCAGCAGAAGATCGGCCAACATGGCAGCGCGGGCGCCGCGTTCCTGGTGAACTCGGGCAACGCCAACGCCTTCACCGGCAAACAGGGCGAAGCCTCGGTCAAGGCGATCACCAAAGCGGCGGCAAAGGCTCTGAACCTGCCCGAAACGCGGGTTTTCACCTCCTCCACCGGGGTGATCGGCGAACCGCTTCCGCATGACCGGATCACCGGCACGCTCGACAAGCTGGCAGCCAGCCTGTCGCCGGAGGCGATCGAACCCGCCGCCCGCGCGATCATGACGACCGACACCTTCCCCAAGGGCGCCGGCACCACCCTCACCTTCGACGGGCAACACGTGCACATCGCCGGCATCGCCAAGGGCTCGGGCATGATCGCGCCGGACATGGCGACCATGCTGGTCTATATCTTCACCGACGCGGTGATCGAACAATCGGTGCTGCAAACCATGGTCTCGGCGCTCAATCGGACGACCTTCAACTGCATCACCGTCGATAGCGACACCTCCACCTCCGACACGCTGCTGGTCGCCGCCACCGGCGCCTCGGGCATCCGCGTGACCGAAGACAGCGTCGGTTTTATGGAAGGCCTGCGCCAGGTGATGCTGGACCTCGCCCACCAGGTCGTGCGCGATGGCGAAGGCGCCACGAAATTCGTGGAAATCTCGGTCACCGGCGCGTCCAGCGACGCCGACGCCCATACCCACGCGATGGCGATCGCCAATTCGCCGCTGGTCAAGACGGCAATCGCGGGCGAAGACCCCAACTGGGGCCGGATCGTGATGGCCGTCGGCAAATCCGGCGCGCCCGCCGACCGCGACACGCTGTCGATCTGGTTCGGCCATATCCTCGTCGCCCGCGACGGCCGGGTCGATCCCGACTACGACGAATCCGACGCCGCCCTCTACATGAAGCAGCAAGAGCTGACGATTCATGTCGATCTGGGCCTCGGCGGCGGAACGGCCGTGGTCTGGACCTGCGACCTGACCCACGGCTACATCGACATCAACGCCGATTACCGCTCATGAAAACCGTGCTCGTCTCGGCGGTCGCGTTGATCGATGTCGATGGCCGCATCCTGCTGACCCAACGGCCCGAGGGCAAACCGATGGCCGGCCTGTGGGAATTTCCAGGCGGCAAGGTCGAACCGGGCGAAACCCCCGAACACGCGCTGATCCGCGAATTGCAGGAAGAGCTCGGGATCGACACCTGGGAAAGCTGCCTGGCGCCACTGACCTTCGCCAGCCACGGCTACCAGGATTTCCACCTCCTGATGCCGCTCTTCGCCTGCCGCAAGTGGCAGGGCACGCCGCAGCCGCGCGAAAACCAGGCCCTGAAATGGGTGCGCCCGAACGCGCTGCGCGACTACCCGATGCCGCCCGCCGACATCCCGCTGATCCCGATCCTGCGCGACTGGCTCTGATCCTCCGCACCGGTGCCTTCATCTGGCGCCAAATACCTCGGGGGAGTCGCCGCTTGCGGCGACGGGGGCAGCGCCCCCAGATCCCGCCCACCAACGAAAAAGGGGCCGCCGCGGCAGCCCCTTCTCATCCTCTATCCGAAAACGATCAGTCCAGCGTGCGCTCGACTTCCTCGCGCTCGAAGATCTCGATCACGTCGCCGACGCGAATGTCCTCGTAATTCTCGAAGGCCATGCCGCATTCCTGGCCCGACTGAACCTCGGACACTTCGTCCTTGAAGCGTTTCAGGGTCTTCAGCGTGCCTTCGTGGATGACCACGTCGTCGCGCAGCAGGCGCACCCCGGCCGACCGGCGGGCGATGCCCTCGGTCACGAGACAGCCCGCGACGCGCCCGACATTGGAGACCTTGAAGACTTCGCGGATCTCGGCATAGCCGATGAACTTCTCGCGCACCTCGGCCCCCAGCAGGCCCTCGGCCGCCGCCTTCACGTCATCCACAAGGTCGTAGATCACGCTGTAATAGCGGATTTCCACGCCCTTCTGGTTGGCGCTGTTGCGGGCCGGCGCGTTGGCCCGGACGTTGAAGCCCAGAACCGGCGCGCCCGACGCCTCGGCCAGGCCGATATCGGATTCGGTGATCGCGCCGACGCCGGAATGCAGCACGCGCACGCGTACTTCCTCGTTGCCGATCTTCTCCATCGCCTGAACGATCGCCTCGGCGCTGCCCTGCACGTCCGCCTTGACGAGGATCGGCAGTTCCTTGACGTTCTCGTCTTCCTTGGCCTTGGCCAGCAGCTGCTCCAGCGACGTGCCGGCACCGGCCGCGGCGCGCTTTTCCTTGGACTTCTGCTCACGGTATTCGGCGATCTCGCGGGCCTGCGCCTCGGTCTCGACGACGTTCAGAACGTCGCCCGCCTCGGGCGTGCCGTTTAGGCCCAGAACCTCCACCGGCACCGATGGCCCGGCGGATTTCACCCGCTCACCCCGATCATTGACCAGCGCGCGCACCTTGCCCCACTGCTCGCCGACGACGAAGATGTCGCCCTGCTTCAGCGTGCCTTTCTGCACCAGCACCGTGGCCACGGGCCCGCGCCCGACATCCAGCTGCGCCTCGATCACGGCCCCTTCGGCCACCCGGTTCGGGTTGGCCTTCAGCTCCAGGATCTCGGATTGCAGCGCGATCGCCTCCAGCAGTTCGTCAAGGCCCTGGCCCGTCTGCGCCGACACCTCGACATCCTGAACGTCGCCCGACATCGCCTCGACGATAACCTCGTGCTGCAACAGGTCGGTGCGCACCTTGTCGGGGTTCGCTTCGGGCTTGTCGCACTTGTTGATCGCCACGATGATCGGTACCTCGGCCGCCTTGGCGTGATTGATGGCCTCCACGGTCTGCGGCATCACCGCGTCGTCCGCCGCGACCACGAGCACCACGATATCGGTCACCTGGGCACCGCGCGACCGCATGCTGGTGAAGGCGGCATGGCCCGGCGTGTCGAGGAAGGTCAGCAGCGCGCCCGAGTCGGTCGTCACCTGGTAGGCGCCGATATGCTGGGTGATGCCGCCGGCCTCGCCCGAGACGACCTTGGCATCCCGGATCGCGTCCAGCAACGAGGTCTTGCCGTGGTCCACGTGGCCCATGATCGTGATGACCGGCGGGCGCGGCTCCATGTCCTCGGGCTTGTCCTCGACCTGGTCGATCACGTCTTCCACGTCGGCATCGCTGACGCGCACGACGCGGTGGCCGAACTCCTCGATGATCAGCTCGGCGGTATCGGCATCGACCGACTGGTTCTGCGTGACCATCATGCCGTTGTTCATCAGGGCCTTGACCACGTCGCCCACGCGCTCGGCCATGCGGTTGGCCAGCTCGGACACCACGATGGTTTCCGGCAACTGCACGTCGCGCACGATCTTTTCGCGCTCCTGCGTGCCGCCCATGGCCTTCTGGCGGGCGCGTTCCTGCTTGCGCTTCATCGCCGCCAGCGATTTCTGCCGCCCGCCTTCACCGGCCAGTGCCTGGTTCAGCGTCAGCTTGCCCGAACGGCGGCCACCATCGTCGCGGCCCTTGCCGCGGCCACGGCCCTGGTCGCGGTCCTTGTCAGATTTCTCGGGCTTGCGCGCGGGTGCCTTCGACGGCTGCGGCTTGGCTGCCCCGGCATCGGCCGGCGGCGGCGCGGCGGCAGCGGCCTCGGCCGCCTGGCGCTTGCGCTCTTCCTCTTCGGCCTTGGCGCGGGCCCGCTCTTCGGCCTCGCGCTGTTCGCGTTCCTTGGCCTCGGCTTCCTCGCGGCGGCGCTGACGTTCTTCCTCGCGCTGCTTTTCCTCGGCCTCGCGGCGCGCGGCCTCTTCGGCCTCGCGCTCCTTGGCCGCCTGCAACGCCTTCATCCGGCGTTCCATTTCGGCATCCGAGATGCCTGCCGGGCGCTTGGCCCCTCCACCGGAGGAGGTTTGCGGTTTCGTCCCCGCAGACCCGCCAGCCGCCGCCCCGCCCGGCTTGGGCTTGACGACGCGCTTGCGTTTGGTTTCCACGACGACGTTCTTGGTCCGTCCATGGCTGAAGCTCTGCTTCACATTCCCCGACCGGGGACCGCCACGCACACCCAAAGTCTTCTTTCCGTCGTTGTCGCTCATGTGGTTCCACTTCCTTTCCGGCGGGTCTGTCCGCCGTTCGAGACGCGCAGGCCCTTCAACCTTGCCGCCTCCTCTACAACACGTTGGGCCAAACCGCCAGCACCCAGTGCCGCATGGACTGCGGTTTGTCGCCCGAAAGCCTGTCCCAGCTCCGCCGCCGTCAGCCAGCCGATGAAGCGGCCGCCATGCGGCGTGCTCAGTTTCGATTTGCCCCGTTCCGAGCCGTCGCTGGCCTGGATCAGGACCGTCGCCGCCTCCTTGGACAGCATGTCCTTGACCTTTTCGTAGCCGGTCACGGCATCGCCGCCCTTGCGGGCCAGGCTGATGAGGTTCACGACCCGCTGCGCCAACTGTGCCTCGATCAGCGGCACAAGGTCGTCGGGCACCTGCACCGCCTGCCGGGCGGCCTTGGCAAAGAGCTTCTTCGACACCGCCCTGTCCAGTGCCGCGCGGTCAGCCTTCACCCAGATGCCCCGGCCCGGCAGCTTGCCGGCGATGTCCGGGGCGATCTGCCCGTCAGGCCCCACCACGAACCGGATCAGCGCACCGGTCGGACATACCTCGCCCGTGGCAATGCACTTGCGCTCGGGACCGTTGCTCCGGTCCTTGGGTTGCCCGCCGCGACCCATCATACGCCTCCGAGGCCTGAAGGATCAGGCCCCGGCCTCCTGGTCTTCGCCCTCTTCGGCCGGCTCGTCCTCAGCCTCGGGCTCCAGGTCGGCGGGATCGACCCAGCCCAGCATCACGCGGGCGGTCATCACCATGTTCTGCGCCTCTTCCAGCGACACGTCGAAGGGTTCCAGGATTCCGTCGTCCTTCACGCGCTCGCCGTCCACGGTGGTCCAGCCGCCGGCCAGTTCCCAGTCCGCGCAGGTCGCGAAATCCTCCAGCGTCTTGACGCCATCCTCGGCCAACGCCTGAACCATTTGGGGGGAGAGCCCCTCGAATTCAACCAGGCTGTCCTCGGCGCCCAGCTCGCGGGCCTTCTCGATCGCCGCGCGGGCCTGCGCCTCTAGCACGTCACGCGCACGCGCCTGCAATTCGTTGGCGGTGTCCTCGTCCACCCCGTCGATCACCAGAAGCTCGTCCAGCTCGACATAGGCGACCTCGTCCAGGTTGGTGAAGCCTTCCGAAACCAGAAGCTGCGCGAAGAACTCGTCCAGGTCCAGCGCGTCCATGAACAGCTTGGTGCGCTCCTCGAATTCCTTCTGGCGGCGCTCGGAATCCTCGGCCTCGGTCATGATGTCGATGTCCAGCCCGGTCAACTGGCTGGCCAGGCGCACGTTCTGGCCGCGCCGGCCGATCGCCAGGCTCAGCTGATCCTCGGGGACCACGACCTCGATCCGCTCGGCCTCTTCGTCCAGAACCACCTTGCTCACTTCCGCCGGCTGCAGCGCGTTCACCAGGAAGGTCGGCTGATCCTCGTTCCACGGGATGATGTCGATCTTCTCGCCCTGAAGCTCGTTGACCACGGCCTGCACGCGGCTGCCGCGCATCCCCACACAGGCGCCCACCGGGTCGATCGACCCGTCATAGGAGATCACGGCGATCTTGGCGCGGCTGCCCGGATCGCGGGCCACGGCCTTGATCTCGATGATGCCGTCGTAGATTTCCGGCACTTCCATCTTGAACAGCTCGGCCATGAATTCCGGCGCGGTCCGGCTCAGGAAGATCTGCG
>JAASSQ010000337.1 GCA_021767845.1 Roseovarius sp.
CCGACAAGACCGAGCCTCTGGAGGCTTTCGCACGTTCCATGGCGGCGGCAGCACGCATGTGGAGGCGGTATCTTGACCTCCGGTTTCGCGATCTCGACCTGTCCCAGGCAAGGTGGAGCGTGCTGTTCGAACTTTCGCGCAACGAAGAGGTGACGCAGGTCGAACTGGCGCGCACCCTGGGGATTGAAGCGGCAACGCTGGTCCGCCTGCTGGACGGGCTTGAAGGCGCAGGTTTGGTCGAACGCCGACCTTCGGCCAGGGACAGGCGGGCCAAGACGCTCCACCTGACCGAGGCTGCGAGCCCTTTGATCGTCAGAATGGAAGATATTTCGGCGGCCAGCCGGGCAAAAATTCTTGAAGGAATTTCCCGGCAAGATTTGCGTATCGCAACAAAAGTACTGAGCCGCATCGCGGACAGATTGGAGATTTTGAGCGATGGTTAAAATGGATGACATAAAGGCGGGCGCAGCCGTTGCGGACGAGGCTGCCCCGGACAAGCCGGCGCCCCCGCGAAGGCGCAGCCGCACAAGATGGACCAGACTGATCGTGATCGGCGCGCTGGTTGCCGTTGCCGTCTGGCTGGCCGCCCCGTGGCTAGCCGCGCGGTTCACCCAGGTGCATATCAACGATGCCCGGATCGCGGCCAAGGTCGTCACCGTATCCAGCGAGGTCGCCGGACGGGTGACGGCGATGCCGGTTCTGGTGGGGGACACTGTCGCAAAAGGCGATCTTGTCGCCGCAATCGACCGCACATCTGCGCAGCCGCAGCTCGATGCCGTCCTGTCGAGACTTGCCGCAACCGATGCGCAGCTGGCCGAGCTTCGGGCACGCAAGGTGCTGCTCGAAAAGCAGATCTCTGCCCGGCGGGACGCGGCCCTGGCCGGGATAGCTGCCGCAGATGCAAACCATGAGGCATCGCTCGCCGTATTGACGAACGCCCGGACCCGTCACGAGAGGGCGATCAAGCTTGCCGAGCAGAACATCACGTCGCAACAAGCCCTCGACGAGTCCCAGGCGGCACTGGACACCGCCGCCCAGCAGGAGCGTGCTGCTTTCGCGGAAATCGAAAGCGCGCGCGCCAGCCTGGCGATCGTCGAGGCCGACGGCGAGCAGATGAATGTGCTGGAGTCCCAGACTGCGTCCGTTCTTGCCGGACGTGCCGGCATCGAGGCCGACCGCAGCCTGAAGGAAATCGACCTCGCGCACCGCACGATCACGGCCCAGTTCGACGGCATCGTTGATGGGACCTTTGTCGATGTCGGCGAATATGTGACACCGGGCACGCGCATCGCGATGTATCACGCGCCGGATGACGTCTGGATCGACGCAAATGTCAAGGAGACCGACTTCGGCAAAATTCACGTCGGGTCGCGCGCCAGCATCACCGTCGACGCCTTTCCGGGCCGGACCTTCGAGGGCGAGGTGATCGGGATGGGCGGGGTGGCCACTAGCCAGCTTGCGCTTCTGCCCAGCCCCAACCCCTCGGGCAATTTCACGAAAGTGACGCAGCGCCTGCCGATCCGTGTGTCGATCGACGCCACCGACACCGAATTCAGGCCCGGGATGATGGTCGAGGTTTATGTCGATGTCACAGGTTGACCGGTATTTCGAGCGTTACGGCCCCGCCTACAAGTGGATGGCGACGGGCTCGATCATGGTCGCGACCATCTCGGTTGTGTTGTCCACGACGATCGTGAACGTCGCCATCCCGGCGGTCATGGGGGCTTTCGGCATCAGCGCGGTGCAGGCCCAATGGATCTCGACCGGCTTTCTTGCGGCCATGACCGCCACGATGCTGCTGGCCGACTGGGCCAACCGTGCCTTCGGGATGCGGCTGACGATGAACACCGCGATGGGCGTGTTCCTAGCGGGATCGGTTATTGGGGGTCTCGCGCCGAACGAGACCGTTCTGACGCTGGCCCGCGTGGTGCAGGGGGCGGCGGCGGGCATCGTGCAGCCGCTTGCCATGATCATGCTGTTCAAGGTCTTTCCGCCCGAGAAGCGTGGCGCGGCCATGGGGATCTATGGCGTTGGCGTCGTGCTGGCTCCGGCTCTGGGTCCCTGGATTGGTGGCGTGCTCATGGATGCCTTCGACTGGCGCTTCGTCTTCTACCTGGGCCTGCCCTTCGCTGGCGTCGCCATCGTTATGTCGAACCTGTTCCTGCCCAGCAGGGAAGAAAGCGGGCCGATTCCGGCGTTCGACTTTGTCGGGGTGGCGATCCTGTCGGTCTTGCTTGCCGTACTGCTCAGCACGCTGTCGAACGCGCAGCGGCTTGGATGGGAGTCCAACATCATCCTGTCGGGTTTCACGATCTCCGCGGTTTCGGCCTTCGCTTTCGTGGCTTGGGAGTTGCATACAGACAAACCCATGCTCGACATGCGGCTCTACGCGAATTTCGCCTTCTCCTCGGCCTCGGTCGTTGCCTTCATCATGGGGGCGGGGTTGTTCGGGTCTACCTATCTGCTTCCGGTCTTCGTGCAGCAGATCCAGGGGATGACGCCGACGCAGGCTGGCCTTCTTCTGATGCCCTCGGGCTTTGCGATGCTGCTGGTCTTTCCCATCGCGGGACGATTGTCCGACAAGGTGCCTGCTCCGATTATGATCGCCCTCGGCATGGCGGTCTTTGCCGGATCCTCCTGGCTAATGGCGGCCGCAAATGTCCATACGGCCTTCTGGACACTCGCCTGGTGGACGGTCCTTTCGCGCGTGGGGCTGGGTCTCGTGTTTCCCGCTATTTCGTCGGGCGCGCTGAAGGTTCTGCCACCGCACCTTCTCGGCCAGGGCTCGGGCGCATCCAACTTCATCCGGCAACTTGGCGGCGCCTTCGGGGTGAACCTTCTGACCGTGTTTATCGAGCGGCGCACGATC
>JAASSQ010000002.1 GCA_021767845.1 Roseovarius sp.
CTGCATCACCTGGTGGACGACAAGATCCACGCACGCTCCACCGGGCCCTACAGCCTTGTCACGCAGCAGCCCCTGGGCGGCAAGGCCCAGTTCGGCGGCCAGCGGTTCGGCGAGATGGAGGTCTGGGCGCTGGAAGCCTATGGCGCGGCATACACCCTGCAGGAGATGCTGACGGTGAAGTCCGACGACGTGGCGGGCCGAACCAAGGTCTACGAATCGATCGTCAAGGGCGAGGACAATTTCGAGGCTGGCGTGCCCGAAAGCTTCAACGTCCTGGTGAAGGAAGTCCGCGGCCTCGGCCTCAACATGGAACTCCTGGACGCAGAGGAGGACGAGGAATAACGGCGGGGCTTCCCCGCCGCCCTTTCCCCTTTGCCAGACTTCAAGGATTTGAACATGAACCAGGAACTGATGAACAACCCGTTCAACCCGAATGCCCCCGCGAAGGTGTTCGACGAAATCAAGGTCAGCCTGGCCAGCCCCGAGCGTATCCTCAGCTGGTCCTACGGCGAGATCAAGAAGCCCGAGACGATCAACTACCGCACGTTCAAGCCCGAGCGTGACGGGTTGTTCTGCGCGCGCATCTTCGGCCCGATCAAGGACTACGAATGCCTGTGCGGCAAATACAAGCGCATGAAGTATCGCGGCGTCGTCTGCGAGAAATGCGGCGTCGAGGTGACCTTGCAGAAGGTGCGCCGCGAACGCATGGGCCATATCGAACTGGCCGCGCCCTGCGCCCATATCTGGTTTCTGAAGTCGCTGCCCTCGCGCATCGGCCTGATGCTGGACATGACGCTGCGCGATCTCGAGCGCGTTCTCTACTTCGAAAACTACGTGGTGATCGAGCCGGGCCTGACCGATCTGGCCTATGGCCAGATGCTCACCGAAGAAGAGTTCATGGACGCGCAGGATGCCTATGGCATGGACGCCTTCACCGCCAATATCGGCGCCGAGGCGATCCGCGAGATGCTGCAGAACATCGACCTCGAAGCCGAGGCCGAGCAACTGCGCGCCGATCTTGCCGAAGCCACCGGGGAGCTGAAGCCCAAGAAAATCATCAAGCGGCTGAAGGTCATCGAAAGCTTCATCGAATCCGGCAACCGCCCGGAATGGATGGTGATGACGGTGATCCCGGTCATTCCGCCGGAATTGCGCCCGCTTGTGCCGCTGGATGGCGGCCGCTTCGCGACCTCGGATCTGAACGATCTCTATCGCCGGGTCATCAACCGGAACAACCGCCTGAAGCGCCTGATCGAACTGCGCGCGCCCGACATCATCGTGCGCAACGAGAAGCGGATGCTGCAGGAATCCGTCGATGCGCTGTTCGACAACGGCCGTCGTGGCCGGGTGATCACCGGGGCCAACAAGCGCCCGCTGAAATCGCTGTCGGACATGCTGAAGGGCAAGCAGGGCCGCTTCCGCCAGAACCTTCTGGGCAAGCGCGTCGATTTCTCGGGCCGTTCGGTCATCGTGACCGGCCCGGAACTCAAGCTGCATCAATGCGGCCTGCCCAAGAAGATGGCGCTGGAACTGTTCAAGCCGTTCATCTACTCGCGGCTGGAAGCCAAGGGCATGTCCTCGACCGTGAAGCAGGCCAAGAAGCTGGTCGAAAAGGAACGCCCCGAAGTCTGGGACATCCTGGACGAGGTGATCCGCGAGCACCCGGTGCTTCTCAACCGGGCGCCGACCCTGCACCGTCTTGGCATCCAGGCGTTCGAGCCGGTCCTGATCGAAGGCAAGGCGATCCAGCTTCACCCGCTGGTCTGCTCGGCCTTCAACGCCGACTTCGACGGCGACCAGATGGCCGTGCACGTGCCGCTGAGCCTTGAAGCGCAGCTGGAAGCGCGTGTGCTGATGATGTCCACGAACAACGTTCTGTCGCCCGCGAACGGCGCGCCGATCATCGTGCCGTCGCAGGACATGGTTCTGGGTTTGTACTACACGTCGATCATGCGCGAGGGCATGAAGGGCGAGGGCATGACCTTTGCCTCGATCGAAGAGGTGCAGCACGCGCTGGATGCCGGTGAAGTTCACATGCACGCCAAGATCACCGCCCGCGTGCCGCAGATCGACGAGGAAGGCAACGAGGTGATGCAGCGGTTCGAGACCACGCCGGGCCGCGTGCGGATCGGCGCGCTGCTGCCGCTGAACGCCAAGGCGCCTTTCAGCCTCGTCAACAAGCTGTTGCGCAAGAAAGAGGTGCAGCAGACGATCGACACCGTCTATCGCTACTGCGGCCAGAAGGAATCGGTCATTTTCTGCGACCAGATCATGTCCATGGGCTTCCGCGAGGCGTTCAAGGCCGGCATCAGCTTCGGCAAGGACGACATGGTCATTCCCGAAGACAAGTGGAAGATCGTGGAAGACACCCGCGAACAGGTGAAGGGCTTCGAACAGCAGTACATGGATGGCCTGATCACCCAGGGCGAGAAGTACAACAAGGTGGTTGATGCCTGGTCGAAGTGTAACGATCAGGTCACCGACGCCATGATGAACACGATCTCGGCCGAGGTGAAGGACGAAACCGGTGCGGTGGTCGAGCCCAACAGCGTTTACATGATGGCCCATTCGGGCGCGCGGGGCTCGGTCACGCAGATGAAACAGCTGGGCGGGATGCGCGGCCTGATGGCCAAGCCGAATGGCGACATCATCGAGACGCCGATCATCTCGAACTTCAAGGAAGGTCTGACCGTGCTGGAGTATTTCAACTCCACTCACGGGGCCCGCAAGGGTCTGTCGGATACCGCCTTGAAGACGGCGAACTCGGGCTACCTGACCCGCCGTCTCGTGGACGTGGCGCAGGACTGCATCGTGCGCGAGCATGATTGCGGCACCGACCGCGCGATCACGGCGGAAGCCGCCGTCAACGACGGCGAGGTCGTTGCATCGCTGGGGGAACGCGTGCTGGGCCGTGTCGCGGCCGAGGACATCGTGAACCCCGCCACCGAAGAGGTGCTTGTCGCGGAAGGCCAACTGATCGACGAACGGATGGCCGACGCGATCGAGGAGGCCGCCGTGCAGACGGCGCGCATCCGCAGCCCGCTGACCTGCGAAAGCGAGGATGGCGTGTGCGCGATGTGCTATGGCCGTGACCTTGCACGCGGCACGATGGTCAATACCGGAGAGGCCGTGGGCATCATCGCGGCGCAGTCGATCGGCGAGCCGGGCACGCAGCTGACGATGCGGACCTTCCACATCGGCGGCGTGGCCCAGGGTGGTCAGCAGTCGTTCCAGGAAGCCAGCCAATCGGGCACGATCGTGTTCGAGAACGCCCAGACGCTTGAAAACTCGGCGGGCGAAACGCTGGTCATGGGCCGCAACATGAAACTGCGGATCATGGGCGAGAACGATGCCGAACTGGCCAGCCACAAGGTGGGCTACGGCACCAAGCTGTTCGTCAAGGACGGCGACAAGATCGAACGCGGCGACAAGCTGTTCGAGTGGGACCCGTATACCCTGCCGATCCTGGCCGAGAAGGCGGGCACCGCGAAGTTCGTCGATCTGACCACCGGCGTGTCGGTGCGGGACGTCACGGACGATGCCACCGGCATGACCCAGAAGATCGTGACGGATTGGCGCGCCGCGCCCAAGGGCAACGAGCTCAAGCCCGAGATCCTGATCGTCGGAGAGGATGGTGAGCCGGTTCGCAACGAGGCCGGCAACCCCGTGACCTATCCGATGTCGGTGGACGCGATCCTGTCCGTCGAGGAAGGACAGGAGATTCACGCCGGTGACGTGGTCGCGCGTATCCCGCGTGAGGGGGCCAAGACCAAGGACATCACCGGCGGTCTGCCGCGGGTGGCCGAACTGTTCGAGGCGCGCCGTCCCAAGGATCACGCGATCATTGCCGAGATCGACGGCTATGTGCGCTACGGCCGCGACTACAAGAACAAGCGTCGCATCACCATCGAACCGAACGACGAGTCGCTGGAGCCGGTCGAATACATGGTGCCCAAGGGCAAGCACATCCCCGTTCAGGAAGGGGATTTCGTCCAGAAGGGCGACTACATCATGGACGGCAACCCGGCGCCGCACGACATCCTGTCTATCATGGGGGTCGAGGCGCTTGCCGATTACATGATCAACGAGGTGCAGGAGGTCTATCGCCTTCAGGGTGTGAAGATCAACGACAAGCACATCGAAGTGGTCGTGCGCCAGATGTTGCAGAAGTGGGAAATCCTCGACAGCGGGGACACTACGCTTCTCAAGGGCGAGCATGTTGACAAGATCGAGCTTGACGCGGCCAACGAAAAGGCTGCGGCCAAGGGTGGTCGCCCGGCCTCGGGCGAGCCGATCCTGCTCGGCATCACCAAGGCGTCGTTGCAGACCCGCTCGTTCATCTCGGCGGCTTCGTTCCAGGAAACGACCCGCGTGCTGACCGAGGCATCGGTTCAGGGCAAGGTCGACAAGCTGGTGGGCCTGAAGGAAAACGTCATCGTGGGCCGGCTGATCCCGGCTGGCACCGGTGGCGCGACCCAGAAGGTGCGTCAGATCGCCCAGAGCCGCGACAACGTTGTGATCGAGGCTCGCCGCGAAGAGGCCGAGGCCGCTGCCGCCCTCGCCGCGCCGACCGAAGACGATGTGGTGGGCGGCGACGAGTTCGACACGTTCGTGGATACGCCCGAAAGCCGCGAGGAGTAATCTTCGGGCCAAGCGTCTGAAAACCAGGGCCCCGCGGCACACGCTGCGGGGCCTTTTCCTTGGGCGGATGGAGTGTTTGGCACGCGATTGACCTTGCAATCCGCCCCGTTCCCGAGAATTCATAGGCCATGCGCCGGTCCCATGTCATCTTCGCCATCCTGTGCCTGGCGGTCGCGGCGGCCGGTATCTTCTGGCTGTCTCTTCGCTACTTCCAATCGCAGGAGCGGACCGAGGCGCAAGGCCGGCTCTCGCTCTATCGCAGCACTGTTCTGGCCGAGCTGGAGCGGTTTTCGCACCTGACCTACGTGCTGGCGCGCGATCCTTTCGTGATCGGCACCGCGCGCGGATCAGGCACCGCGCGGCTTGACGACAGGCTGGCCGCCTTCGCGCGGCAAGCGGGGCTTGATGCGATTTACCTGATGCGGACCGACGGCGAGACCATCGCCGCTTCGAATGCCGGCGCAACTGGCAGCTTCGTGGGGCAGAACTATGCCTTCCGCCCCTATTTCCAGGAGGCGGTCGCGGGCCGGCAGGGCCGCTTTTACGGGATCGGCGCGACAACCGGCTTGCCGGGCTACTTCATCGCCGATGCCGTGCGAGGTGCGCAGGACAGGGTTCTTGGGGTTGTCGCGATCAAGCTGGATCTGTCAGCCTTGGAAAACAGTTGGCGCGAGGCCGGCGAACAGGTCTTGTTGGCCAACCGGGACGGGGTTGTGCTGCTGTCGTCCGATCCGGCATGGCGCTATCGGGCGCTGCACGCCCTGTCGCCGGCACAGCGCGAGGCGATCCGCGCAACCCGGCAGTTTCCGGGCCAGGGCCTGGAGCCGTTCGACTGGCGCCAAATGGACGGGCAGCGCGCTCTTCTGGGCGGTGCGGAACGCCTGCACCTGACGGCGCGTGATCTGCCGCACGGCTGGGCCTTGCACTATTTCGCCAGCGACGACCGCGCGGTGACACGTAGCCTGCTGGTGACCGGTGGGGTGCTGATCCTCGCCGCCCTGGGCTTCATCTTCTCGCAGATGCGGCGGACCAGCCGGATTGGTGCAGCGCTTCGAAAATCCGTGGCCGAGGAGGCGCAATTGAGAGAAGCCAACGAACGGTTGGCCGTGGAAATCGAAGAACGGAAAGCGGCCGAGCGGCAGCTCAAGCGGACGCAGGGTGAGCTGGAACGGGCCAGCCGCTTGGCTGCCTTGGGGCAATTGGCGGCATCGGTCACCCATGAGCTGGGCCAACCGCTGGCCGCCATGCGCAACCATCTGGCCGCAGCGGAATTGACCGGCGGGGTAACGGCCCGCGTCGCTCCGCGGATCGGTGCGCTTGTTGACCGGATGGAGGGTATCACGCGGCAGTTGAAGTTCTTTGCCCGGACCGACAACGAAGGGTTCCGTCAGGTCGATCTGCGCCACGCCATGCAGGCTGCCCTGGAACTTGTCGCACCGAATATCGAACAGGTGGGCGCGCAGGTAAGCCTTGATGCGCCGGACGGCCCTGTCCTGGTGCGGGGCGATCAACTCAGGCTGGAACAGGTGATGACCAACATCTTGCGCAATGCGCTGGATGCGTTGGAGGACAGCGGCGCGCGGACGCTCGACGTTCTGATCGGCGCCACCGATGATACCGGTTGGTTCGAAGTGCAGGACAGCGGCCAGGGCCTTGGCGGTGCCGCCCTGTCGGACCTGCAGGAGCCGTTCTTCACCACCCGTGAAAGCGGCCGTGGCATGGGTCTTGGCCTTGCGATCTCGGCCAGTATCGTCAAGGAACATCACGGGCGGATCTCGGCACGTGACGCCGCCGAAGGAGGCGCGGTGTTCCGCGTGGAAATCCCGCTGGCCCGGGCAGAGGAGGAGGTCGCGGCATGAGCCGTTCGCCATCGCGAAGCATTCTTCTTGTCGATGACGACCGCTCCATGCGGGAGTCGCTCGTCGACCTGCTGGAGGCGGATGGCTGGCGGGTCGAGGCCGTGGCCCGCGCGGAAAAGGCCGCCGACAGGCTGCCTGACATGCTGCCCGATGTTGTCCTGTCGGATGTGCGGATGCCCGGAATGTCGGGGCTGGACCTGCTGGCCAGCCTTTCGCCCGGCTCCTCGCCGCCGCTGGTCCTGATTTCGGCGCATGGCGATATTCCGATGGCCGTTCAGGCCATGCAGGATGGCGCCTACAGTTTCGTTGAAAAGCCGTATGAGCCCCGCCGCCTTTTGACGATCCTGCGGCATGCGGCCGATCAGCACCGGATGAAACGCATGAACGAACGCCTCAAGGCGCGGCTCATGCGCTTGTCGGGACTTGACCGTGTGCTTCTGGGGCAGACGCCCGAAACACGGGCTCTGCGCGAGGACATCCTTGACCTGGCCGAAAGCGATGCGGCGGTTCTGATCCAGGGCGAAACCGGCACGGGCAAGGAATTGGTGGCGCGCGCCCTGCACGATCTCGGCCCAAGCGGCGACGGGCCATTCGTGGCATTGAATTGCGCGGCACTGTCCCCCGCCAGTTTCGAAGCGGAGATGTTCGGCGGCCGGAACGGCGAGGACAGCCGCCTTATCATGGCGGATGGCGGCACGCTTTTCCTGGACGAGATCTGTTCCTGCCCGCCCGAGGTGCAGGCCAAGCTCTTGCGCGTGATCGAGGACAAGCTGGTGCCGCCCACGGGCGGCGGTGCGCCGGTGCCGGTTGCCTTCCGCGTGGTATCGGCCACGAATGAAGACCCCGAACAGGCGGTGGCCGATGGCCGCTTGCGGCGCGACCTGCTGTTCCGGCTGAACACGATGGTCCTGACGCTGCCCACCTTGCGCCAGCGCCGCGACGACCTGGTTTTGCTGGTCACGCATTTCATGCAGGAATTCAGCCGTGTCTACGAGACCGATCCGCCCGGTCTGGAGCAAGAGGACATCGCGGCGCTGATGGCGCATGACTGGCCCGGCAATGTGCGCGAGCTGCGCAACGTCGCGGAACGTCGCGTTCTGGCGGCGCGGCGTGGAACCGGGTCGATTCCGCAGGCGATGCGGGTTGATGCCGTGCATGACGAGGTGCCCGATACCCTGCGCGAAGCCGTTGCCGCCTTCGAGCGCGAGTTGATCGGCAAGGCGATCAAGGCCCATCAGGGGCGGATGGATGGCGTGGCCGAAGCGCTCGGGATCGGGCGGCGGACCCTGAACGAGAAGATCGTCAAGCTGGGGCTCGACAAGGACTCGCTTCTGTAGCCCTGCGGATTTCCGCAGGGCTCTGTCACGCAAGCGCGCGGTTTTCTTCCTTGGACTGCGTGTGCATTTTTCCCATACTCGCGCCATCACACGCATGAACCTTGGGAGGAGAAACCATGCAGAAATTTCTGAGCCGCACGGCCGTGGCAGCGATCAGCCTTGCCTTCGCCACCGAGGCGATGGCGACCGAGTGGAATGTTTCGCTCTGGGGCAAGCGCCGCGCCTTCACCGAACACGTCGAGAAGCTGGCAGAGCTTGTTAGCCAAAAGACCGACGGCGAATTCACCCTGAACATCAGCTATGGCGGCCTGTCCAAGAACCGCGAGAACCTGGACGGGATCAGCATCGGTGCCTTCGAGATGGCGCAGTTCTGCGCGGGCTATCACCGCGACAAGAACCCCACGATCACCGTTCTGGAACTGCCCTTCCTGGGCGTCGAAACGCTGGAGCAGGAGCGCGAGCTTTCGATGGCGCTTTATGACCAGCCCGCCGTGCAAGAGGATCTTGCGCGCTGGAACGCCACGCTGCTGATGCCCTCGCCGATGCCGCAATACAACCTCGTGGGCCTGGGCGAGCCACCGCGCACCCTTGACGATTTCGAGGGGCTGAGCGTGCGCGCAACCGGCGGGATCGGGGCCGCGATGGAGGCCGTGGGCGCCGTGCCGACCTCGATGTCGGCCACCGAGGTGCGTCAATCGCTGGACAGCGGCGTCATCACCGCCGCCGCCTTCGCCCCCCATGCGCACATGGCGTTCGGTACGATCGAGAATGCGAACTGGTGGACCACGAACCTGAACCCCGGCACCGTGAACTGCCCGGTGGTGGCCAATACAGACGCGCTCAACGACCTGTCGGACGAGCATCGCGAGGCGCTTCTGGGCTCCATCGAAGAGGCGCTCGACCATTACGTTGACAACTACCTCAACAACACGATGGAAGCCTGGGGTCCGGCGCTGGACGAGCGCGGGATTGAACGGATCACCTATGATGCGGAGTCGCTTGCGGCCTTTGAAGAGGCCGTTGCCGGCCCCGCGGCCGAAGCCTGGATCGAAGACATGAGCGCCCGCGGCCTGCCCGCGCAAGAGCTTTATGACTTCGTGACCGGCAAGCTGGCCGAGTTGAAGGAAGGCAGCTGATCCTTCCTTGCCGATGACAAGTGCCGCCGCGCCGGGTGAATTGCCGGCGCGGCGGATTTGGCACAAGCGCAGCTTAACGAGGGGGGACCGACATGGCAGGCGCCGCGTCCGTTCTGTCCGACGACAGTCTTCTCAGCCGAATTGACCGCAGACTCTACAGGCTCGAACGGGTTTTCGCCCTGCTCAGCGGTTTGGCCGTCTTTGCACTTATGATCCTTGCCGTCGTGTCGGTTGCGGGGCGGAATTTCTTCAACCAGCCGCTGCCGGGATACGTGGACTGGATCGAACAGGCCATGCCCCTGATCGCCTTCATGGGGATTTCCTATGTTCAGCGCGATGGGGCCCATATCCGCATGGACATGCTGGTGGGCGCCTTGAGAGGGCGCGCGCTGTATCTGGCCGAGTTCATCACGACCTTTGCCATCCTGATCCTGATGGTTCTGCTTGTCTGGGGAAGCTGGGCCCATTTCGAGCGCAGCTTCGACTGGGCCGCGCCAATGTGGAGCCGGGACAGTTCGATGGACATCGCGTTGCCGCTGTGGCCGGCCAAGCTGTTGGCGCCGGTGGCCTTTTCGATCCTGTGTGTGCGGCTTGTCCTGCAGTTTTGGGGCTATGCGCGGGCCTTTATCCTTGGCCTTCCCAAGCCAGTGGCGGTGCCGCTGGTGATGGATGCGGCAACGCTGGCCGCGCGCGAGGCCGAGCATGTCAGCCAGCGTGAAGACAGGGGGGATGCCTGATGGATCCGATCGACATCGGTCTGGCCGTCACCGGCGGTCTTCTGGTTCTCGTCGTTCTGGGCATGCGCGTGGCCTTTGCCGCCGGTCTGGCGGGCATGGTGGGCCTGATCTGGATTTTCTGGTCGAAGAAGGGCTACGCCCCCGACGATCTGGGCTGGGCGCTGACCGTGGCCGCCAAGACCGCCGGCCAGGTGCCGCATTCCAAGGTCAGCTCGCAAGCGTTGAGCCTGATCCCGACCTTCATCCTGATCGGCTATTTGGCCTATTACGCGGGGCTGACCCGTGCGCTTTTCGAGGCGGCAAAGCGCTGGATCGCCTGGGTGCCGGGCGGGTTGGCGGTTTCAACCGTCTTCGCGACCGCGGGCTTTGCCGCCGTGTCGGGCGCCAGCGTGGCCACCTCGGCCGTGTTCGCCCGCATCGCCATCCCCGAGATGCTGAAGATCGGGTATGACAAGAAATTCGCCGCCGGCGTGGTGGCCGCAGGCGGCACGCTGGCCAGCCTCATTCCGCCCTCGGCGATTCTTGTGATCTACGCGATCATCGTGGAACAGGATGTCGGCAAGCTGCTCTTGGCGGGGTTCATTCCGGGCGCGTTCTCAGCGCTTGTCTATGGCACGCTCATCATCGGGCTGGCCCTGACGATCAAGGGATTCGGCCCGCCGGTGTCGGGCTTCACATGGCGTGAGCGGCTGGTCGCGCTGCCTCCTGCCTTGCCGATCCTGCTGGTCGTGGTGACGATCATCTTCTTCGTCTACAATCCCTTCGGCGGCGATGCCTGGGGCACGCCCACCGAGGGCGGGGCGATCGGGGCATTCATCGTGTTCCTGATGGCGGTTTACCGCGGGATGCGGTGGACCGAGCTGAAAGATGCGCTGCTGGAAACCGCGAAACTCAGCGTGATGATCTTCACGATCATCTGGGGCGTGCTGATCTATGTTCGCTTCTTGGGCTTTGCCGATCTGCCGGGGGCGTTTGCCGACTGGATCACATCGCTGACCCTGTCGCCCATGCTGATCCTGATCTGCATCCTGCTGGCCTATGCCGTGCTGGGCATGTTCATGGACGCGATCGGGATGCTGCTTCTGACATTGCCGGTGGTCTACCCGGCGGTCATGGCGCTGAACGGAGGCGAATTCGTGTCGGCGGCCGACAGTGCCTTTGGAATGTCGGGGCCGATGTGCGCGATCTGGTTCGGTATCCTGGTGGTCAAGATGGCCGAGTTCTGCCTGATCACGCCGCCCATCGGCCTGAACTGCTTTGTCGTGGCCGGTGTGCGCCCGGATCTCAGCGTTCAGGACGTGTTCAAGGGCGTGATGCCGTTTTTCATCGCGGATGCGATCACCATTGGTCTTCTTGTGGCCTTCCCGATGATCGTCCTGTGGCTGCCGGGGCTCGTGTAACGCGTGGGAAGGGGCCGGGCCCGCGGGCCCCGGTCTCACGGCAGGGCGCGGATGTAGCGGGCCACGAAGGCTCCATCGCCCTCGCTGGCGAGCAGGCCGGCGGCTTGCCGGGCAGGGGCCCAGATAACGCTGTGGCCCGGTTCCGTTGGGGCCGACAGACATCGAACGGGCCGCGCCGCGAAGATCGTGCAGATCTTTTCCGCCCACAGGTCGTAATCCGGCATGTAAGTGAAGCGGCGATAGACGCCCAAGCGCCGCGCGCCCGCGATCTTCCAGCCGGTCTCCTCGTGCACCTCGCGGTGAAGCGCCTGCAACGGAGATTCGCCGGGATCGATTCCGCCACCCGGCAATTGTATCTCCGGCTGCGGCTCTTGCTGGAAGGTCAGAAGCAAGCCATCCGGCCCCGGCAATATCGCATAGACACCCGGTCGCGGGCGGTAGGCGATGTCGCGGCGCGGCGTGTCTCCGAATCTCGGCGTCATCCTTGCATCATCCCTTGCCGCTCACCCGCCCTTGAGGCGCGCCAGAAGCACGACTTCGCTGTCCTCATGGATCGGGGTGAACCAGCTGTCATTGTAGACCTTGCCGTCAATCGCCACCGATATGCCGCGTTCAAGCTGCGGTTTGATGGCCGGATACTGCTCCGCCAACCCGTCCAGCAATTCCCGCAAAGTCGAGGCGTCGATGTTCACCTCGGACCGACCGTCCGTCGCTGACGTCAGAGAGCCGAAGACCTTGACCTGCACCATGCCGGATCAGCCGTTCTCCGACTGGATTGCGGCCAGCACGCGGGGTGGCGACATGGGCAATGCGGTCATCCGCACGCCGGCGGCCTCGGACACGGCGTTGGCGACAGCCGCCAGCGGCGGCACGATCGAGGTCTCGCCGACGCCGCGCACGCCGTAGGGGTGGCCGGGGTTCGGGATTTCAAGGATCACCGTGTCGATCATCGGCAGGTCCGATGCGACCGGGATTCGGTAATCGAGGAAACCGGGGTTCTGCAGGATGCCATCCTCGCCATAGATGTATTCCTCGTTCAGTGCCCAGCCGATGCCCTGCACCGCGCCGCCCTGGAACTGACCCTCGACATAAGACGGGTGCACCGCCTTACCGGCGTCCTGGAACACCGTGTAGCGCAGGATCTTGACGGCGCCCGTATCGGGATCGACCTCGGTATCGACCATGTGGGTGGCAAAGCTGACACCGGCGCCTTCGGCATTGACCTCGAAATGGCCCGCAATCGGACCGCCGGTGTTCGAGGCGATGGCGGCGATCTCGGCCAGCGACATCGGCTCGTGGTCGCCGGCATTGGGGCCGGCCGGTTTGGCGGCGCCGTCTTCCCAGACCACGGCCTCTTCGTCGATGCCCCAGACCATCGCGGCGCGTTTGCACATCTCACGCTTCGCGGCACGGGCCGCTTCAATGGTGGCAAGGCCCACGGCAAAGGTTACGCGGCTGCCATCCGTCACCTCGTTCTGGCCGAGCGATCCGGTATCGGCGATCACGGTGCGCACCTTGTCATAGGGGATGCCCAGTTCCTCGGCCGCCATCATCGACATCGAGGCGCGCGAGCCGCCGATGTCGGGGTTGCCCTCGGACAGCGTAACGGTACCGTCCGGCGTGATGTTGAGTGACACGCAGGTATCCCCGCCGAAGTTGAACCAGAACCCGCAAGCCACGCCCCGGCCCTGGTTCGGGCCAAGCGGCGCGGACCAATGCGGATGGTCCTTGGCCTTGCGCAGCGTGGCCTCCAGCCCGATGGCAGGATAGGTCGGGCCATAGGATGCACGCGTGCCTTCGCGCGCGGCGTTCTTCAACCGAACCTCCAGCGGGTCCAGGCCGAATCCCTTGGCCAATTCGTCGATCGCGCTTTCCACGGCAAAGGCAGCCATCGGCGCGCCGGGTGCACGATACGCGGCCTGCTTGGGGCGGTTGGTGACAACGTCCCATCCCACCGTCTTCACGTTTTCCAGATCATAAGGCGCGAAGGCCGACATCGACCCCATGTCCACGGGCGAGCCGGGATAGGCCCCGCCCTGATAGCGCAGCTCGGCGAAACCGGCGGTGATGCGGCCATCTTTCGTCATGCCGATGCGCACGTCGATGGAGCTCGAGGCGGTGGGGCCGGTGGCGCGCAGCACCTCGGCGCGCGACATCACCATCTTGACCGGCCGCCCGGATTTTTGCGCCAGTTTCAGCGCGACGGGTTCAAGGAACACGGTGGTCTTGCCCCCGAACCCGCCACCGATTTCCGACGCCGTGACGCGCAACTGCCCCTGCTCGATGCCCAGGATCTCGGCGCATGTGTTGCGCACCATGTAATGACCTTGCGTGCAGCACCACAGATCGGCCTGACCATCCGGCCCCATCGAGGCCAGGCAGGCATGAGGTTCGATGTAGCCCTGATGCGTGGCCTCTGTGCGGTAGGTGCGTTCCAGCACCCGGTCGGCCTGTGCCAGCCCGGCCTCGATATCCCCGTGCCCGAATTCGTGGCGCGCCATGACATTGGGCGACATGCCCTCCGGCACGGTTTCGTTCGCGCGGCCATCGTGCAGGCTTGGCGCATCGGGTTGCATCGCCGCGTCCACGTCCGTGACATGCGGCAAAGGCTCGTAGTCGATTTCGATCAGCTTCAGCGCCTGCTTGGCAATCTTGCCCGATGTCGCGGCCACGGCGGCCACGGCGTGTCCGTCGTAAAGCGCCTTGTCGCCCGCCATGCAGTTATCCAGAACATCCGCCGTCGCCTCGTTCTCGACCGCGCCGAAATCGGCGCGCGTCACCACGGCATGCACACCTGTCAGGGCCTCGGCGGCGGAGGTGTCGATCGACTTGATCCGCGCATGGGCGTGCGGGCTGCGCAGGACAAGCCCCACCAACATGCCGGGCGCCGACATGTCGGCGCCGAACCGCGCCCTGCCCGTGACCTTGTCGATCCCGTCGGGCCGCAGCGGGCGGGTGCCGATCACCTTGAAATTCAGCTTTTCGCCGTCGCTCTTGCTGTCGAGTGCCATCACGATGCCTCCCGCATGTCCTGGGCCGCATCCAGAACGGCCCGGATAATCTTGTCATATCCGGTGCAGCGGCACAGGTTGCCCGCCAGCCAGTAGCGCGCCTCTTCCTCGGTCGGGTCGGGGTTGCGTTCCAGCAGCGACTTGGCCGCCACGAGGATGCCCGGCGTGCAGATCCCGCATTGCAGCGCCGCGTGCTCGATGAACTTCTGTTGCAGCGGGTGCAGCGTATCGCCTTTGGCCATGCCCTCGATCGTGCCGATCTCGCGGCCCTCGGCCTCGGCGCCCAGCATCAGGCAGGCGCAGACCAGACGGCCATCGACCGTGATCGAACAGGCCCCGCAATCGCCGGTGCCACAGCCCTCTTTCGATCCGGTCATGCCCAGCCTGTCACGCAGCACGTCCAGCAGCGTGTCCTCGGCCTCGCACAGGTATTCCGTGGGGTCGCCATTGATCGTCGTGGTGACGTGAATCTTGCTCATGCCGCACCTCCTGCGCGGGTCTTTGCGATGGCCGTGGCGCGCCGCGCCAGCACACCGGCCACGTGTTTGCGGTAATCCGCGGTGCCGCGCTTGTCGTCGATCGGGTTGGCCGCGGCCGAGCAGGCCTGCGCCACGCGATCCAGCGTGGCCGCGTCGATGATTGACCCGGTCAGGATGTCGGCTGCCTCCTTGACCGCGATCACCTTGGGCCCCACCGCGCCAAGCGCCACCCGCGCCGCGGTGCAGGTGCCTGCGGCGTCCAGTGTCAACGAGACTGCGCAACCCACCACCGCGATGTCCATTTCGGTGCGCGGAATGAAACGCAGGTAGGCATCGCCCGACCGCGCCGGCCGCGCGGGCAGGAAGATCGAGGTGATGAACTCGTCCCGCCCAAGGCTGGTTTTTCCCGGCCCGTCCGGCACATCGAACACCGCCACATCCCGAACACCGTCGGGTCCGGCCACCCGCGCCACCGCGTCGGCGGCAACCAGTGCCGGAACGCTGTCGGCGGCGGGCGAGGCGTTGCACAGGTTGCCCGCCATCGTGGCGCGGCCCTGGATCTGGGTCGATCCGATCAGGCCCACGGCCTCGACCACGCCCGGCCAGTCGCTGACCAGATCGGCGTTTTCGCTCATTTCCGCGCCCGGGACCGCCGCCCCGATCCGCCAGCCGCCGTCTTCGCGGGTGATCCGGCGCAGTTCGTCTATGCGCTTGATGTCAAGCACGCTGTCGGGTTCGGTCATGCCCGAGCGCAGACGCACCAGAAGATCGGTGCCGCCTGCCAAAACGCGGCATTCGCCGGTTCGAGACGCCAGAAGCTGCACGGCATCTTCAACGGTGTTGGGGGACAAATATTGCATTGGCGCTTCCAGATTGCAGGTGGCTGGCCGCGGTCCCGCGACCGGATCGTGTTGTCGCCCAAAGCGTAACCACTGCCGGGAGCGGACTCAATGACCGTTCCGACACGTTCTGTTGCCTCCGGCGACATCGCGCTGGCGCATTTTTTGACCACATCCCGAATGCTGTCACAGTCATGTGGCGCAGTAGATGGACCGGGCAGCCCGGTTGTTCTACCACTTGAAAGGAGATCGTCCGGCGCTTCGATACGTTTCGGTCGGTCCCGGCAAGACGGAACCAGGAGCCGCCCCAAAGGTGACGCAACAATCGAAACCCGGACTGTTCCAGGCCCGCCTGCATGAATTGGTCGCGACGATCTATCCGCAGGAAGACTGCGAGGCGCTGTCGGCCAGGATCGTATCCGCCTTCTGGCCCGAAGGCACGCATCGGCGCAAACGCGCCCGAGCGCCCAGCAACGGGCTTTGGTCGGAAAGGGACGCGGTTCTGATCACCTACGGGGACACCATCCGCGACGGCAAACACAAGCCTCTGGACCTGTTGCAGGATTTCCTGGTCAACCATCTGCAAGGCGTGGTGAACGGCGTGCATATCCTGCCGTTCTTCCCGTTCAGCTCGGATGACGGGTTCGCCGTCACCGATTACCGTGCCGTGAACTCCCAGCTTGGGGAGTGGGCCGATATCGAACGGATCGCAAGGCGCTTCCATCTGATGTCGGACCTTGTGCTGAACCATGTCTCGTCACAGGGCGCGTGGTTCAATGCCTACCGGCAGGGACAATCCCCGTATGATCGCTTCTTTTACGAGGCCGATCCGAATGATGACCTGTCCAAGGTGGTGCGCCCCCGGACAACGCCGCTGCTGCAAAGGATCGAGACCCGGCAGGGTGTGCGCCATGTCTGGTGTACCTTCAGTCACGACCAGATCGACCTGAATTTCGCCAATCCCGAGGTTCTGCTGGAAATGCTTCGCATCATCCGGCTGCATATCAAAAAGGGCGTGCGCATCCTGAGGCTGGATGCCGTGGCGTTCATCTGGAAAGAGGTCGGGACCAATTGCATCCACCTGCCGCAAACGCATGCCATCGTGCAGCTTTTGCGCCTGCTGTGTGATTATGCCACCGAAACCGTCGTTCTACTGACCGAAACCAACGTGCCGCGCAGCGAGAACCTGAGCTATTTCGGCAACCGAAACGAGGCACACGCGGTCTACAACTTCCCCCTGCCGCCGCTGATTTTGCATGCGATGCAATCGGGAACCGCGCGATACCTGCATCGCTGGCAGGCCGCGATGCCCCCCGCGCAGCTTGGATGTGCCTATCTGAATTTCACGGCCAGCCATGATGGCATCGGGATGCGCCCGGCCGAGGGCGTCCTGCCGCCCGAGGAAAAGGCGCGCATGATCGAAACGGTTCAGGCGGCGGGCGGTCTGGTCTCGATGCGGGCGCTGCCCGATGGCAGGGAAGAACCCTACGAACTCAATTCATCGCTGTTCGATGCTCTGCGCCGCACCTTCAAGGGTGAAGACGCCCATCACATCGAACGGTTCTTTTGTTCGCAGACCATCGTGATGTCGCTCGAGGGAATACCGGCCTTCTACATCCATTCCCTGCTGGCCACCCGCAACGATCACGACGCCGTCACGCGGCGCGGCATGAAGCGGGCGATCAACCGTCACCGCTGGCACTATCCCGATCTGATGGAGCTTCTGCGCGACCCCGCCTCCGAGCAGTCGCAGGTGATGCGCGGCATGTCCGAACGCCTGCGGATCCGGTCACGCCAGCCTGCCTTTCATCCCAATGCCACCCAGTTCACGCTGACGCTGGATGACCGGTTGTTCGGCATCTGGCGGCAAAGCCTTGACCGCAACCAGTCGATCTTCGCCATCCACAATGTCAGCGATGAACCGGTGTCGGTCAGCCGCTCGGCGATCAACCTGATCGAGGATGACCGCTGGTTCGATCTGCTGAGCGGGGAGGAAATCGTGCTTGGCGGTCCCGAAATCGTCTTCGGGCCCTATCAATGCCGCTGGATCTCCAACCGGGCCTGACCGCGGTCAGCGGAACCGGGCCTCGTCCTCGGATGCGGCCCGCCGGAGATCGGCCAGGAAATCCGGGTCGGCAGCATGCACGCGGTTCCACGTCGGGATGAAGGGGCTTTCGTTGGGATTTTCCAGGAAGACCTGGCCCGCGCGAATGATGTTCTCGGCGAAAAGCTCGACGGATTTTTCTTCCTTGTGACGGTCCACGGCAAGGCCGTTCATCTTGGCGTCGTTGTAATAGCTTTCCAGCAGGTCCAGCGCCTGCCTGTAATAGGTGGCTTTCAGCGTGCGAAAAAGGTTCGGGGTAAACACCGTCCCGTCCGAGGCCAGCTTGCGGAACACCGCCTTGCAGATGTCGGTGGACATGCGGCTCAGTCCGCGGCTGGCATCCTCTGGCGACAGGTCTTGGTGCTTGTGGTCATAGGCGTCCGAGATATCCACCTGGCAGACCGCATGCGGCGCCAGGTTGCGCCACGCTTCGGACAGGACGCCGATCTCCAGCCCCCAGTCCGACGGGATGCGCAAATCCGGCAGGGTGGCCGTGCGCAGCGCGAATTCACCGGACAGCGGATAGCGGAAGCTGCGCAGGTAATCCAGGTAATCGCGGTCGCCCACCACCTTTTTCAGAGCGATCAGGAGCGGGCTGACCAGCAGGCGCGTCACCCGCCCGTTCAGCCGCTGGCCGTCGATGCGCGGATAGAACCCCTTGGCCATCTGGTAGGGAAAGGCCGGATGCGCCACCGGGTAGACAAGCCGGGCCAGCATCCCGCGGTCATAGGTCAGGATGTCACAATCATGAATCGCCATGATCGCGCTGTCCGCGCAGGCGATCAAATAGCCCATGCAGCCCCAGACATTCTTGCCCTTGCCGGCCTCTTGCGGGGCCAGGCCAAGATGGTCCAGCCTAGAGCCCAGTTCCGTCATGCGCGGGCTGTCGTTCCAAAGCACGATGTGCTTCTGCGGCAGCCGCGCAAAAAACTCTCGTGCGTGGCGAAACTGCGCCTCGTTCGCCTGATCCAGGCCGATGATGATGCGGTGCAGATAGGGAACACTGGAAAGCTCGTCGAGGATATGCGGCAGGGCGGGCCCTTCGAGTTCGGAGTAGAGACACGGCAGGATCAACGAGATCTTGCGGCTCTCGGCAAAGGCGCTCAACTCGTAGGTCAGGTCGTCGAGGCTGCGGGTTCTGAGGTTGTGCAGCGTGGTGATGCTGCCGTTCTGATGAAAATCAGCCATCGTGTTTCATGCCCTCGATCAACCCCAGTTCGGTCAGACGCGCCACGACGGCCTGCGCCCACCCTTGCGGGCCTTCCAGCGTGCTCCGCCGGATTTGTCCGGTGTCTTCTCCGGGCAGCCGGGGAAGGGGCGGGGACTGGCGGTTCTTAACAATCACGCCGATCTCGGCGCTTTGCAACATTTCAAGGTCGTTGGGCGCATCGCCAAGTGCCATGGTGTGGCGTGGCCTAAAGGCGGCAATGATCTCGGCCATGCGGTCCGCCTTGCTGCCGCCAAGCGACAGCGTCAGGAAACGCCCGCCGCTGCGCACATGCAAACCGGCGGCTTGGGCGCGGTCCAGAAACCTGTGCAGGCCTTCTTCCGTTCCGGTCCAAAGGCCCGGTTCGCTGAACAGTCGTTGCTGGGCGAGGGCGGCACCGGCGTGGGGCAGTCCGGTAAGGCGGGCAATTTCCTCCTCGCTCATGTCGCCGAAGCCGCGAAACCCCGAGGGCAACCCGCCAAGACGTGCCCGGATTTCGGCGTATTGCGTGTCGGTCTGCGGGATACCCTGACCGGGTGGCAACAGGCCGCCGCCGTTCTCGACGATGGCGGGCCAGTCGGCGAATCCCATCTCGTCGCGCAGCGGCGCGACCTCCGCGGCGGTCTTGCTCGAGGCCAGCACCAGCCCCACGCCAAGATTTTGCAGACGGGCCAGCACGGGGGCCGCCGCCGCCCAGGAATAGCTGTTGTGATCCAGCAACGTGCCATCCAGATCGGAAAACACGATGATGTCCGGTGCGTCTCGCATGGCAAAAGCATAGACCGGTCCCCCGCCGGGGGCGAGGCGCGCAGCGTCGCAGGCACCAAGCGCACGCCGGACGCTTGCCCTGCCGCCTGCTTGCAGACCTTCCGCTTGACGTCGATAGCTGCTTGAAATAACTCTCGGCATGGCCGAGCGGGCATGGTGAAATGGTATCACACGAGCCTTCCAAGCTCTTGGTGCGGGTTCGATTCCCGCTGCCCGCTCCACCTCCCGTTCCCCGGCACACCGTGTGCGACGTTTCAGGGTGTGCGACGATTCAGGCCTCTTGACCCCGGCGGCCTGCGCGGCCAAGAAACATGCCCGGACAGGTTAAGGGAACGGACCATGGTGCGCAAAGCCGAGAACGGCGCCGATATGCTGGATCGCGAGAAGTCCAAGGACGTGGGCGCGCTCGCCGAATTGTGGCCGTTCGTCAAGCCTTATAAGATGCTCGCCGGCGCCGCCGTTCTGGCGCTGGTTCTGACAGCGGCCGTCTCGCTGATCCTGCCCATGGCGGTGCGCCGTGTGGTGGACAATTTCGGCGCCAAGGACAGCCATATCCTGGACCTGTATTTCATGGCAGCCCTCGGGATTGCCGGCCTGCTGGCGATCGGGACGGGCCTGCGCTATGCGCTGGTGACCCGGTTGGGCGAACGGGTCGTGGCCGACATCCGCAAGGCGGTTTTCGGCCGCGTGATCGGGATGAGCCCGGCGTTCTTTGAAAAAATCATGACCGGCGAGGTCCTGAGCCGGATCACCACCGACACCACGCTGATCCTGTCGGTGATCGGCTCCTCGATCTCGATCGCGCTGCGCAATTTCCTGATCTTCGTGGGCGGGCTTGCGCTGATGCTCATCACCTCGGCCAAGCTGACGGGCATGGTGCTGCTGCTGGTGCCGCTGGTGGTGGTCCCGATCCTGACGATGGGGCGCAAGCTGCGCAAGCTCAGCCGCGAAAACCAGGACTGGATCGCCAACAGCTCCGGCAATGCCTCCGAGGCGCTGCAATCTGTGCAGACGGTGCAGGCCTTCACCCACGAAGCCGCCAGCCGTGGCCGCTTTTCCGACGTGACCGAGGAAAGCTTCGATGCTGCCCGCCGGCGGATCACCACGCGGGCCGCGATGACGGTGATCGTGATTTTCCTGGTCTTTACCGGGATTGTCGGGGTGCTCTGGATCGGGGCCAACGACGTCCGCGCAGGCGAGATGACGGCCGGCACCCTCGTGCAGTTCGTCATCTACTCGGTGATGGTGGCCGGCGCCGTCGCCGCCCTGTCGGAAATCTATGGCGAGCTTCAGCGCGCCGCCGGCGCGACCGAACGCCTGGTCGAATTGCTGCGCGCCGAGGATCAGGTGCGCGACCCGGCCAACCCCGTGGCCCTGCCGCGCCCGGTGCGCGGCGAGATCGTGTTCGACAACGTGCGCTTTTCCTATCCGTCGCGGCCCGACACCCCCGCTTTGGACGGGTTCGACCTGTCCGTCGCGCCAGGGGAAACCGTGGCGCTTGTCGGGCCGTCGGGGGCGGGCAAGACCAGCGTGATCCAGATGATCCAGCGGTTCTACGATCCCGAGGCGGGCCGCGTGATGCTGGACGGCATTTCCTTGGCCGACATGGCGCGGCAGGATTTCCGCAAGGAACTGGCGCTGGTGCCGCAGGATCCGGTGATCTTCGCCGCCTCGGCCCGTGACAATATCCGTTTCGGTCGGCTCGACGCCTCGGATGCCGAGGTCGAGGCCGCTGCCCGCGCTGCGGCCGCGCATGACTTCATCACCGCTCTGCCCGAGGGCTATGACACCTATGTCGGCGAACGCGGCGTGATGCTGTCTGGCGGGCAGAAACAGCGCATCGCGATCGCCCGCGCGATCCTGCGCGATGCGCCGGTTTTGCTGCTGGACGAGGCGACATCGGCGCTCGATGCCGAAAGCGAACGCGCGGTCCAGTCGGCGGTCGAGGCGATGGCCCGCACCCGCACGACGATCATTGTCGCACATCGTCTGGCGACTGTGAAAAAGGCCGACCGCATCATCGTGATGGACCAGGGGCGCATCGTCTCGCAGGGCACGCACGAGGCGCTGGTAGCCGAAGACGGGCTTTACGCACGGCTGGCGCGACTGCAGTTCACCGACGGCCAGGCCGCCTGAGTCACCCACGGCCATCGCGTCATCGCTTGCCGGAGGATTAGCTATGAAAATCGCCACGGCCGCCTATCCGCTCGATCCCGTCACGACCTGGAAAGCCTACGCGGAAAAGCTGCGGGCCTGGGTTGCCGAAGCGGCGGGGCAGGGGGCCGAACTGCTGCTGTTCCCCGAATACGCCGCGATGGAACTGGCCATGCTCGACGGCCCCGAGGCGGCGGGCGATCTGGAACGCTCGCTCGAAGCAGTGTCCCGCCATATCCCCGATGCCGACCAGCTGCATTCCGATCTGGCCGCCGAATTCGGCGTTCATATCTGTGCGGCCTCCGCGCCGGTTTTCGATGCGGGGACGGGGCCACGCCCGGTGAACCGCGCGCGGTTCTTCACGCCACAGGGCGGGGTTGGCGTGCAGGACAAGCAAATCATGACCCGTTTCGAGCGCGAGGAATGGGATGTCGTGCCCGGCGGGCCGCTGCGCGTGTTCGACACGGCATTGGGGCGGATCGGCATCCTGATCTGTTATGACGCCGAGTTCCCGCTTCTGGGTCGCGCCCTCTCTGACGCCGACGTGATCCTTGTGCCCTCCGCGACCGAGGCACAGGCAGGCTATTCGCGGGTGCGGATCGGGGCCATGTCCCGCGCGTTGGAGAACCAGTGCGTCACCGTCATGGCCTCGACCGTTGGGGATGCGGCCTGGTGCCCGGCCGTGGACGAAAATACCGGGATGGGGGGCGTGTTCGGCCCGCCGGATACCGGCTTCCCGCAGACCGGCATCATCGCCGAAGGCCGCCTGAACGCGCCCGGCTGGACCTTTGCTGAGATCGATTCGGCCGCGATCGCGCATGTTCGCGCCGAAGGTGTCGTGCTCAACCGCACCCATTGGGGCGAACAGCACCCCCGCGCCGCGAAAGCCACAAACCAGCGGCTGACGTGATTATCTGCTTGAAAAACACGGCGAATGGTCCCATTTAAGGCGCGGTCCACGCATCGGTGGATCGCGAAACAAAGGAGACATCATGGCCAAGGAAGATACGCTCGAATTTCCCGGTGTCGTGAAGGAACTCCTGCCCAACGCGACGTTCCGGGTCGAGCTTGACAACGGCCATGAGATCATCGCGCACACGGCAGGCAAGATGCGCAAGAACCGCATCCGTGTTCTGGCCGGCGACCGGGTTCAGGTGGAAATGACCCCTTACGATCTGACCAAGGGTCGGATCAATTACCGCTTCAAGTAAGCGCCTTTCCGAATGCGTTTGATCCTCGGATCGGGCAGCCCGCGCCGGCGGGATCTGCTGACGCAGATCGGTGTCGTGGCGGATGACATCCGCCCGCCGGAAATCGACGAAACACCCCACGACCACGAACTGCCGCGCCCTTATTGCGTGCGCATGGCCCGCGAAAAGGCCCGCGCCGTCATGGCCGGGCCCGATGATGTGGTGCTGTCGGCCGATACCACGGTCGCGCTTGGCCGCCGTATCCTGGGCAAACCGGCGGATGCGGACGAGGCTGCGCAATTCCTGCGTGCCATGTCGGGCCGGCGGCACAAGGTCATTACCGCCGTGGCCGTCCGGCGCGGCGACCGGATCTGGGAACGGGACGTTGTCACGACCGTCAAGATGAAACGCCTGTCGCGGCAAGAGCTTGACGCCTACCTTGCCACGGACGATTGGCAGGGCAAGGCCGGCGGATATGGTATCCAGGGGCCGGCCGGCGCGTTGATCCCGTGGATCCAGGGCTCTTTCACCGCCGTTGTCGGCCTGCCCCTGTGCGAAGCGGCGGGCCTGTTGCAGGCGGCGGGCTATCCCGTTTTCCGGGGGGCATCATGAAAGGACGTCTGATCGCGCTCGATCACCTGAACGGCCACGAGGCTGCGGCGCTCCTCGTAGATGGCCGGCTCGAGGATCTGTTTCTCGACAGCGATGCGCCACGTCCCGGCGCGATCTACCGCGCCATTGCCGACCGGCCGGTCAAGGGGCAAGGCGGGATGTTCCTGCGCACGCCGGACGGGCCGGCCTTCCTGCGTCAGGTCAAGGGGCTCGCGCCCGGTCAGCCGCTTCTCGTGCAGGTAACGGGATACCCCGAGCCGGGCAAGGCGCTGCCGGTCACCTCGAAGCTGCTGTTCAAGAGCCGTTACGCCATCGTCACGCCGGAGGCGCCGGGGTTGAACGTGTCGCGCAGCATCTGCGACGACGACCGCCGCGATGCGCTTCTGGCCGTGGCCCATGCGGAAATGGGCGAGGCCGGGATGGGCCTGATCCTGCGGTCGTCATGCGCCGAAGCGCCGGAGGACGAAATCGCCGAGGATATTCGCGCCATGCACGCTCTTGCATTGGCGGTGACAGGAGATGCCGCAGGCGCCACGCCCGAGAAACTGACTGAAGGCGACGGCCCGCATGCGCTGGCCTGGCGCGAATGGACCGCCCCTGCCGAGATCGACACGGGCCATGGCAGCTTCGCGAGCCATGCCGTGCTGGACGCGATCGACGAGTTGCGCGTGCCCGACTCCCCCCTGCCTGGCGGGGCGTCGATGGCGGTCGAGCGCACGCGCGCGCTGGTCGCGGTGGACGTGAACACCGGGGGCGACACCTCGCCCGCGGCGGGCCTCAAGGCGAACATGGCCGCTGCCCGCGACCTGCCACGGCAGCTGCGCCTGCGGGGGCTTGGTGGCCAGGTGGTGATCGACCTTGCGCCGATGCCGAAAAAGGAACGCAGGCAGTTTGAAATCACGCTGAGGGCCGCATTCCGAGCCGATATCGTGGAAACTGCCCTTGTCGGATGGACGCCCCTGGGCCATTTCGAATTGCAACGCAAACGTGACAGGATCGCCCTGAGCGAGGTGACGACATGAGCTGCCCGATCTGCCAAAAAGACACCGACCCGCGCTTTCGCCCGTTCTGCTCGAAACGCTGTGCCGATGTCGATCTGGGCAAGTGGCTAAGTGGCGATTACGCCGTGCCCTCGCGCGACCCCGAGGACATCGAGCGCGCGCTCGACGAGGCGGAACAACAGCGCGCCAAACCGCACTGAAAAATTTGCGCGATCCCTCTGGACACCACCTTCCCGCTCGCCTAAACCACCCGCACCCGAACGCATCCGCGTTCCCCGTGCCCGGGTAGCTCAGGGGTAGAGCAGTGGATTGAAAATCCTCGTGTCGGTGGTTCGATTCCGCCCCCGGGCACCACTACAACTTCCGAGATAGTCCAGAAAAGTCCTAAAGGTCTGTTAAATCAGTGGTTTCCGCTATTGGTTGTCCAGCGCGTTCCGCGTTTGTCCGCCTCAAGCCATGAAAGTTGGGGGTAGAATGCGGGGTGCTTAAATGCTACCAAATAGCATGCCCTTGACCGATATCGCCTTGAAAAAATTGAAGCCTTTGGAGCGCGCTTATAAGAAAGCCGACTCGAACGGCTTGTTCATTTGGGTAAAACCAAACGGATCGAAACACTGGCATTTCAAGTACCGTTTTTTGGGAAAAGAAAAACTGATGTCCTACGGGCCTTATCCGCTAATCTCTTTGAAGGAAGCCCGAGACAAGCGCGACCGAGACAAGAAGCTGCTGCTTGAGGGCATCGATCCCGCATCTGTGAAGAAAGAACGCAAGCTGGCCGCCGAGATTGCTCAGCGCGGCCAGTTCGAAGTACTGGCCGAAGAACTGCTGGACAAAAACCGGCGCGAAGGGAAGGCCGAGCAGACCATCAAGAAGAAGTCCTGGCTGCTCGACATGGCAAACGCAAAGCTGGGCAAGCGGCCCATCATGGAGATCACGCCCAGCGAGGTTTTGGCTGTGCTCAAAAAGCAGGAACAGGCCGGAAATCTGGAAACGGCCAGCCGCCTGCGTTCGACCATCGGCGAGGTGTTCCGCTATGCCATTGCAACGGGTTTCACCGTGAATGATCCGACGGTGGCCTTGAAAGGTGCGCTGGTTCGCAAGCGTGTGAAATCTCGTTCCGCCATCACAGACAAGAAACAGCTTGGTAAGCTGCTGGTCGCCATATCCAACGCCTCGAAGACAATACCAAGCTGGACGCTACCAAGCGACGGGATCTGATTTCCGCAGTCTGTTGCGCAGCTAACCTGATCGACCGTCAGCCCTTCGAACTCGAAGCTGACGTGCCCAGACTGCGGGATGCCCTCTTGAAGGTTCACCCGAAGCAAGCCGGGATTACGGCTAAGCGGCTGTCGAACATCAAATCCGATCTCGGACTTGCTTTGCGCATTACCCGCACCGCGCCCCGGCAACGGAGCAGTGCAGACCGTACCGATGCCTGGTTGAGTTTTCTGAACAGCGCGAGCGTCAAGCATCAGAAACACCAGTTGTCCCGGTTTGTGGATTTCTGCTGCAGTCATGGGCTTGAGCCGGATCAGGTCAACGACAACGTTATGAGTGCGTTCGAAGCTCATCTTGACGCCCGCATTCTGACGAAAAACCCCAAAGAAATCCGCAAGGATGCCAGCTACGCTTGGAATGCGATCATCAAACAGAACAATCTGTCGTTTACCCCTTTGGTGGTGCCTAAAGCTGACCGTTACATTGCGGCGCCTCTGAACCAGTACCCCGTTTCGCTTCAGGCCGATCTCGCAAAGTATCTCGAACGGCTTCGCCACGCAGACATCATGGATGAGGAAGGCCCGGACAGGGCATTGAGTGAAACCTCCCTCCGCAACGTTGAAGCGCATGTTCGCCAGTTCTTGGACGCCGCCTGTTCGAACGGTTTCGACCGGACCGACTTCGAAAATCTGTCGGACGCTTTGCGGCCTGACGTTATGAAGGCAGCCGTCACCAAAATCCAGGAGCGCCAAGGCGGCCAGCTTACCGCAACGACGCGCAACATTCTCGCGACCCTTCAGGCCATCGCCAAGTACCACGTGAAGGCACCGAATGAGACCGTCAACTTGATCCGCAAAGCCAAGTCCAAGATTGGAGATGTCCAGATCGGGATGACCGATAAGAATATGGAGCGGCTTGCGCAGTTTGATGACCCGCGGAACATCGCCCGGCTTGTCACGCTTCCCAACGATTTGATGCAATGGGCGCAGGAAAACTCGACCCAAAAGCACGCACCGCTTCGTGCAATGCATGCCGTGGCGATCAGTATCCTCTTGGTATGCCCTTTGCGCATCAAAAACATCTCGATGCTGGACATTGAGAGGCACCTTAGGGCGCAACGCGGCGGGAAGCACAAGATTTACGCGTTGCATATTCCGGCCAGCGAGATGAAGAACCGCAACCCGATGGATTTTGCCTTGGGAGAGCAGCCCTCTCGCCATCTGGAAACGTATCTGTCCAATTTCAGGCAGCATGTATCCAATGACCCGGGGACCGCTCTGTTTCCCAAAAAGTCAGGAGGGGGGCCTCGGACTCCGGACAACCTCGGTCATGAAATCTCGCGGCTGATCCGCCGCGAAACCGGTTTAGTGATGAACGCGCACCTCTTCCGCCATTTTAATGGCATGATGTACCTGAACTACTATCCGGGTGAGTTTGAAACGGTGCGTCAATTTCTGGGGCACAAGAAACTCGATACAACGATGACATTTTATGCCCGCTTCAGCAGCAAGGCTGCCATCGCGCGGTACGACCAGGCTGTTCTGTCCAAATGGCAGGGAGGCCAAGATGACTGATATTCCGCTGGTTCTGAAAATTGACGATTGGCCGTCGCCTGACAAGGCCCTTTGGTATTCGCTGTTCGAGAAAGCGGACCTTTTCGACGACACGGGTCAACTGGCACATTGGCGTTCGGGTTCCCAGCAAATGTTGCGTCAAGCCTACGGCCAGTGGCTCTCCTTTTTGGCACGTAATCACGATCAAGCTTTGCTCGAAGCGCCGCTCACGCGGGTTCGGCCCGATTTGGTCGGCCAATACATCAAAGAGTGCCAACTGCGTCTTGCGCCGCAAACGGTCTACAACCTCGTAACGGATATCTGCATTTTGGCGCGAGCCGCTGCTCCCGAGCTCGATTGGGCTTGGTTGCACCGCGTTGCAAAACGTCTGGCTCATAAGGCGGATAGCGACAGCTTGAAGGCGCGTATCCCGTTGACGGCAGGACAGATATTCGACTGGAGCCTTCGTCGAATGGCGGCTATCCAATCCGATCAGACCCGGTCCGAGAAGAAGCGTGCCATCCATTTTCGTGACGCTCTGATCATTGGTTTTCTCATCGCGCGTCCCGTCCGCAAGCGCGCTCTTCTTGCAATGAATGTGGATCAGCACCTAAATAAGCGAGGGCAGGGCTTCTCGCTGTACTTCCCGAAAGAAGACATGAAGGACGGTCGTTCTCGGGAATATCCGTTCCCAGAGAAACTGGCTGCATCAATGTTCGAATATCTGGACGTTCATCGGCCGGTTTTGCTGGGCGGAAACGACGAGGCAGGGCTTTGGGTTAACTATTATGGGAAGCGCTTCGCTTATGACGGCTTCACGCGGATGTTTGGAAAACTGACGGAGGCGCATTTTGGTTTCCATCTTCGCCCCCATTCATTTCGTCATATCGTTGCGACATCCATCGCTGAATTCGATCCAGCGCATGTCGGGATAATTCGGGATATCCTGGGTCATGCCACATTGGATATGGCTGAGAGACATTACAACTGCGCAACTCAGATTTCGAGCTGCAACGCGTTGCAGTTGCTCTACGCTGCTTATTTGAGATAGAAGCTCTGTGCTCTTTACACATCTCCCGCGCCATCGCAGAAACCTGGTGTTGATTGGATTGACGGAAAGCGAAAGTTCGCTGCAGAAGCTAGCCGAATATCAACTAACGTGCAGATCAAACCTCCGGTAGGCATTTTTCTAGGCGGCCACGTTGAGGACAGAAGAACTTTGAATGGCTACAAGAACAAGTCTCCGCGCTGCAGGCATTAGCCTTGAGGTTTTCAAACGACCAGCATGTTTGAAAGCAGATGTTGCCGTACTTTCTCGATCTCCAAAAGGCTGGGTTGGCAAATGGACGATTTGACGAATTTGAAACGTTCGATGTGTCAGCCACTCGACAAAGCAGAAATCCACTGCATTGCGCCAAAGTGCTCATTTTCGGCGTTGCTGTGGCGCATTTGGTGATTTTGCGTAGTTTGGGGGCCAAAAATCGAGAACAGGAAGGTAGCACATCGTAGCTGCCCTTGCCTGGGAACCACCCCATCGACAAAAGACCTTTCGGAGCCTCTGGACACCTGACCAACATTGCCGCGGCGTCGGATCGCGCCGTGTCATGGATACATCATCCGCGGGACCAACCAAGCGCCGGTTGGAGGGCGATCCCGCCTCGTGATATCCATGGGACATTGACCCGAAACTGGCAATTAGAGACCGAAACACGCTAGACTCACGGAAGGTCGCGCCTATAGTGTCGGCGGGAAAATCAGGCACTATATCCGGTGCTGGACCCCATCTTCGGCTACCAAAGTGTGCTGGCGGCTCCGGTGTTCGGAAATACAAGAGGGCAGCCGAGGGGCAATGGACGCATATTACAGCACTCAGTTGGGTTCAGCGTATAACGTCGCCGCAGAAGAATTCCTGGAAAGCCAGCATGCCGCGCAGATAAAAGGCAAGCTTGATCTGATCTTCACATCCCCGCCATTTCCCCTCATCGCCAAGAAGAAATACGGCAACCAGATCGGTGAAGAGTACCTCGCCTGGATCGTCGAGACTATTAAAGGTCTTGCCGAATTGCTCGCCGAGGACGGCTCGCTTGTGATTGAGATCGGCAATGCCTGGATCAAGGGCTCGCCGGTCATGTCAACACTCCCGCTTGAAACGCTTCTCGAAATCCAGAAGAAAACGGACCTTCACCTCTGCCAACAATTCATCTGCCATAACCCCGCGCGCCTTCCCGGTCCCGCGCAATGGGTCACCATTGAGCGCATCCGCGTGAAAGACAGCTTTACGCATGTCTGGTGGTTTTCCCCGAGCGAACGGCCAAAGGCTTCAAACCGCAAGGTGCTCCAACCCTATAAACCCGCCATGCGCAAGCTCATGGCGCGCAAAAGCTACAATGCTGGACCGCGCCCGTCCGGCCACAGTATCAGTGAAGACTCATTTTTTACGGATAACGGCGGAGCCATTCCGCCGAACGTATTGGAGTTCTCCAATACGGCGTGGAAAGCAGCATACAAGAAGTGGTGCAAACGCCATAATGTGCCGCCTCATCCGGCGCGTATGCCCCAGGGGCTAGTGGAATTCTTCATCAAGTTTCTCACCGAGGAAGGCGATCTTGTGCTCGACCCGTTCGCCGGGAGCAACACAACGGGCGCAACCGCCGAGAAGCTGAACCGCCGATGGATCGGCATCGAGAAGATCGAGCCTTACCTTCTGGGGTCGATGGGCCAGTTCGATGATCCAGATCGCCTGCTTTCCAACCCGCCGGGCGCCAGCAACGATGCCGCTGAATGAGCACGCCAGCCTTAAAATTTGAGCCGCGCGACTGGCAAAAGAACGCCCTCGCCGCGTGGGAGCAGGCCGGTCGCCGCGGCATTGCCAAGGTGGTCACGGGCGGCGGCAAAACCATATTCGCAGAGCTTTGCATGAGCTTGGTGCTGAAAAGCGAAGAGGCGCCGCATTTCGTCATTCTGGTTCCCACCATCTCGTTGCTCGACCAGTGGACGCTCAGTCTTGAAGACGAGTTTGGCGTCTCGCCGGCTGACATCGCCCTTTGGTCCGGCAGGAAAAAGCCGAAGGAGCCTGCTACATTCAATATCGCTGTCATCAATTCCGCACGGAACCTGATTGGCAAGATCACCGGCGGCGATCACCCGACTATGCTCATCGTCGATGAAGTCCATCGTGCGGCCAGCGCGCAGAACGCCAAGGCCCTTGAAGGCGACTTCGTCGCACGGCTCGGGCTATCGGCCACACCGGAACGCCAGTTCGACGACCTCTTCGAAGAGGTGCTCAAACCGCGGATCGGTCCTATCATCTTCGACTATGACATCATCGCCGCGGCGAAGGACGGTATCCTCTCTCGCTTCGAAGCCGTGAATGTCGAGTTTGAGCTTCTGGCCGATGAGGCGGCGGCCTACAACGACCTGACCGCCCGTATTGCTCGGCGCAGAGCCATGGTCTCCGGTGATGATGACGAGGTGCTAGAAGCGCTCTTGCGCAAACGGGCGCGCGTCTCTGCGATGGCGACGTTTCGCGTGCCGCTTTCCGTTCGGCTTTGCGAACAGCACAAAGGCGCACGCACCTTGATTTTTCACGAAGACATCGGCGCGGCACAGAACATCTTTCAGACACTAATCTCCCGTAACCACGCCGCAACCATGTACCACTCCAAGATTGCCGGACCGCGGCGACGGGAGAATCTACGCATGTTTAAGAAAGGGATATTCGATGTACTTGTTTGCTGCCGCGCTCTTGATGAAGGCCTGAACATCCCGGAAGTCGAAGTGGCGATCATCGCCAGCTCCACCTCCAGCATGCGCCAGCGCATCCAGCGCCTTGGTCGGGTTCTGCGCCCGCATGCGAGCAAAAACAAGGCGACGATCTACACGCTCTTTGCCACGGGAGCCGAGAAGGACCGGCTCGCAGCAGAGGCTATTGCACTGCAGGAAATCGCCGATATTCGCTGGGCTAAGGTTAGTCGCGCCGATGGCTAGGCTCCTTGTCAACGGGCAATGGTACGATCCGGTGCAAGCCGACTCCATCTACGAGTCCGATCTTGAAGACCTGATCATCGCGCAAGCGCCAGTGCTTTATCCTAATTATTGGGTGATCAAGTACAAGCGCGTGATCACCTCAGAATATGGAACGGCGACGCCGGACCTGGCCTTCATCGAAAAAAACTACCGGACCTGGTATCTCTGCGAAGTGGAGCTTGGCTCGCACGATCTTTTCTCACACGTGCTCCCTCAGATCATGGTGTTCTCGAATGCGCGTGTCGGAGCATCGGAAGCGGCCTATATCGCCGCGAAAGAACCAGCGCTCGACGAGGATCAGCTTGCCGCCATGATGAAAGGCGTACCACCCGGCGTCGTCGTGCTAGTCAACACTTTTGATCAGGATTGGCGGCGCGCCTTGAGTAAATGGGGTGCGCTTGTTGGGTTCATCGAACTCTACCGTGATCAGGGCCAGCGGCTCATCATGCGGATCAATGGCGATGATCTCAGTATACCAGCACAGCTCGTCACAGAATGCATCCGCGACGAGCTTCTGCCGAACGCGCTGCGTGTGAACGCTCCGGCGCCGATAGAGGCGCTTGCCAATCCCGATCTGGAGCTGTGGTATGAGGGCGGCCGCACGACATGGAAGGTCCTGCGTTCCGGCGGCTCATGCTGGCTGCTTCCCAAGGAGCGCTGCCCCCTGGGGGCCAAAGATCAGCGCTTTGTTATTACCCGCAACGCCAATGCACGGATCATGTTGGAAAGGGCAGGAAAGAAATGAGCCTGAATTTTGTAATCGAGAATGACGTTGTTCTATCCTACCGTCGCCTTTCTTATACTCACTGGCACGCCCTCGCCGAGTTCGTCGACAACTCCACGCAGGCCTATTTCAACAGCCGCGACGAGCTTGATCCGCTTCTCCAGGAAGAAAATGAAATCCTCGAAGTCCGGATCACCTATGATCGCAACACCGATGAGCTTCGGATCACTGACAACTCCATCGGCATGTCCTACGGAGACCTAGAACGCGCTTTGAAAATCGGCAAGCCGCCGCCCAACACGTCCGGGCGCTCGCAATATGGTATGGGCATGAAGACGGCAGCATGCTGGTTGGGTGAGGCCTGGGAGATCGTGACCAAGCGCCTCGGCGAAGACGTCGAGCACCGGGTGCATATTGATGTCTCCAAGATTGCTGGCGGGGACAACGCACTCGAATACAGCACCATCCCGAAGCCGCAGACCCAGCACTACACCTACATCACAGTCAAGAAGCTGCACTCCAAGATTGCCGGCCGGACCATCGGCAAGATCAAGGCGTTTCTTCGCTCGATGTATCGCGTCGATCTTCGCGAGGGCAATCTGCGCCTATGGTTTCAGGATGAGGAGCTTCTCTGGGAAGACGAGAGCATCTTTCTGCAAAAACCCGACGGTTCTCTCTACAAGCGCGATTTCGAATTCGAGGTTTACGGCAAGAAAGCCTATGGCTGGTTCGGCATTCTTGGCAAAGGCCGGACAGGGCGTGCCAATGCCGGTTTTTCCATCATGCGGCGCGGACGGATGGTGCGCGGTCATCCCGCGGCCTGGCGTCCGGAGGATATCTTCGGACCCGGCGGTAGCAACGATTTGATCAACCAAAGGCTCGTCGGCGAGATTCACCTCGATGATTTTTCTGTTTCCCACACCAAGGATGACATCCAGTGGGAGAACGATGAGGAAGAGAAAGTCGAAGCGGCGCTTGCCGAAGAGTGCGCTGACTTCACCGCCTTCATCAAAGCATCCGGGAAGCGCCAAGGCGGGGACACGCGTGGACCGACAGCCGTCGAAGTACAAACCGCCACGGACGAATTGCGTCACGAGATGGAAACCAAGGAATTCGTAGACTCGATCACTATCGATGATGCACCCCCGCCGGAAGTCGTCGCTGCCGCCAACGCTCAGCTTGTCGCGCAAGCATCGGAACATGAACCCAACCTCATGCTGAGGATCGGAGACCATGTGTGCAAGATCTTCATCTCGGACGATTATTCGATCAACGACCCGTACTATGTTCATGAAATTACCAATGAAAGCATGGTGGTCGTGGTTAACCAGAACCACCCACACTGGATCGAGCTTCAAGGTTCGGAAGGCGTGCTGAACTATTTGCGTCATTGCGTCTATGACGCGATTGCCGAGTGGCAAGCATCAATGCGGACGGCTGCTATCCTTCCAGAGACGGTCAGAATATATAAAGACAAGCTCTTGCGCCTTCCGGCGCAAATCGAGGATGGCTCCCACTATGAAGAAAACGGGCAAGGCCAGTTGCTCTGAGCCAAATTTACCGTAAGAAGACGCAGTCGACTTTGGCCGTCAGTTTTCTGCGTTTGTCAGATAGCTGATGGTCCGCCTGGCCGGTGCAAATCGGGAATCTTCGTCGCCACCACCCATGCACAACGCGCGGCGGATTTCCTGCACGAGTCGCAGCCCGTGATCGATGAAGAGCAGCCGGCAGGGGCTGCCGCGTAGGGTACCCCCATTCTTCAGCCGGTTGCACCGACCTGCTTGCCTGAAAAGTCCACGAAGGTCGGCTAAGGGCCGTAAGCGGAGCCAAGGTCGAGGAGTTAATTTTGATGCCGAGACACCTCCAAGACCGGCAGTGTGTCCTGCGTTATCATGATTTCGAGTTCTGCACTTTTCCAAAGTGCTCTGAGGGATACGGAAACGGGGTCAGATGCGGCCCTAAATGGAGATAGTTTAAGGCATGGTTTGATTCCCATTTTTCATGGTTTGGTTCCAGTGGTTTAAACGGGGGTATTTACATAATTTTTCTTTAACCAAGTAACTGTTTTTAATAAACTAGCGATTGCGCTTTGTTGCCGCCCCCGGGCACCACATTTCTTCGACCGCGCTCCACGAAAACGCCCTCGCCCTGTAGGCAGGGGCGCCGATCTGTTCGGTGTGGCCGCGGCCGGTCAGGCCGGGGTGAACATCTCCTTGAACTCGTCCCGCAGGACGTTCTTCTGCACCTTGCCCATCGTGTTGCGCGGCAGGGCCTCCATGACCACCAGCTTGCGGGGGTGCTTGAAGCGGGCCAGCGAGTGCTGCGCGGCCTCCATGATCCCGTCCAGGTCGGGTGTCGCGCCCTTTTCCGGCACGATCACGCCCAGCACGGTTTCCCCGAAATCCGGGTGCGGCACGCCGATCACCGCGCTTTCCAGAACGCCCGGCTGCTCGTCCAGCAGCAGCTCGATCTCCTTGGGATAGATGTTGTAGCCGCCCGAGATGATCAGGTCCTTGTTGCGGCCCACGATATGCACATAGCCGTCGGCGTCAATCCGGCCCAGATCGCCGGTGATGAAGAACCCGTCCTCGCGCAGCTCGGCCGCCGTCTTTTCCGGCATCTGCCAATAGCCCTTGAACACGTTGGGGCCGCGCACCTCGATCTGGCCGATCTCGCCCTGCGGCAGCGTCTTGCCGGTGTCCGGGTCTGTCACCTTCAGCTCGACACCGGGTAGGGGGAAGCCCACGGTGCCGGCGCGCCGCTCCCCGTCATAGGGGTTCGAGGTGTTCATGTTGGTTTCCGTCATCCCGTAGCGTTCCAGGATACGGTGGCCGGTGCGTTCTTCGAATTGCACGTGGGTTTCCGCCAGCAGCGGCGCGGACCCCGAGATGAAGAGCCGCATATGCGCCACGAGGTCGCCGGTGAACCGAGCATCATCCAGCAGCCGCGTGTAGAAGGTCGGCACGCCCATCATCGTGGTCGCCCTTGGCAGCCAGTCGATCACCGCGTCCTGGTCGAACTTCGGCAGGAAGATCATCGCCCCGCCCACGGCCAGGATGATGTTGGTGGCCACGAACAGCCCGTGGGTGTGAAAGATCGGCAGCGCGTGCAACAGCACGTCGTCGCCCGTGAAGCGCCAGTGATCGACCAGCACCTCGGTGTTCGACAGCAGGTTGTTCTGCGTCAGCATCGCGCCTTTCGACCGCCCCGTGGTCCCCGAGGTGTAAAGGAACGCGGCCAGGTCATCAGGCCCGCGCGAAACCGTCTCGAACCTGTCGGATGCCGCGTTCGCGCGCTCCATCAGGCTGCCCGAGCCATCGGCGTTCAGCGTGGCCACCTGTGCGTTCAGCGGTTCGGCCATGGGCGCGATGTCGCCCTGCTTTGCGCCGTCGCAGACAACCAGCTTCGCGCCGCTGTTCTCGATGAAATAGGACAGCTCATCCACCGTGTAGGCGGTATTGAGCGGCAGGAAGATCAGCCCCGCCTGGACGCAGGCGGCATAAAGCGCCAACGCTTCAGGGGATTTCTCGACCTGCGCGGCCACGCGGTCGCCGGGCTCCAGCCCCATGTCGGTCATGGCGTTGGCCATGCGCGCGGCCATCCGCAGGAAGGCGTCATAGGTGATCGTGCTTCCGTCCGGTAGGTGCAGGAAGGGGGCCGCGCTGCCTGCATGTTTTCCGAAAAGACTGTCGTAGAGAAGATTTGCCATGGTTCAGTTTTCCTCGGCCTGAACGAGAGTTGCGGAATTGGCCAGCGATTTGACCTCTGATGTGGCGATCACCTTCTGCGTGGTGACGAACTGTTCGTGGTTCTGCGCGACCTTGGACAGATCGTAAAGGTAGTTCACCATCGTCCCGCCCGATTGCGCGCGCCCGTTCTCCGAGATGTCGGCCTCGGCGTGCACCGCGTGCACGATCGCGCCGTTGCCAAGGTGGAACCGCGCCACCGGATCGACCGGGTCGCCTGTTTTGCGCGTGGCGTTCAGCAGGTAATACGCGGCCAGCGCGCGCATCTGGTCGGGCGCGTTCGCATCCCAGGCCAGCCCCTCGTCCTCCAGCCAGCGGCAGAGGCCGGGAATCGGCGACAGCGTCACGAAGGTCTTGAGCCCCGGCAACCCCGCCGACAGGTCCGCGGCCACCTGCTTGATCAGCGAATTGCCGAAGGAAATGCTGGCCAGCCCCGCCTGGCAGTTCGAAATCGAATAGAACACCGCCGTGTCGGCCTCGTCCTCGGACAGCGTGTCGCGCTCGGGCGCCAGCAGCGACTGGACCGAATCCGGGATACCCTTGGTCAGGGCCACTTC
>JAASSQ010000078.1 GCA_021767845.1 Roseovarius sp.
CTTGCGGATGCCCTCCAGCGCGCCGTCCAGCAGCGCCTGGTTGCGCAGCACCTTGCGTTGCAACCCCTCAAGGCCCTCGGTGCGCTCGGGTTCCAGCGCGTTGAACGCGTCGATCAGGGCTTCCTTGTGCTCCAGAAGCGTGCCGATCGTCTCGAGATCGCCGGCCAGAAGCGCCGCGCGCTCGGAGTCCAGCAGCGCGTCTAGCCGGTCGATCAGGGTTTGCCGGTCATCATGCATCGGTCCGTGCCTCCATCATCGAGCGATAGAACGCCTCGGCCAGCCCAAGCCCGCCGGCCGCGACCATCCGCTCGGCGATCGCCTGCCGGTGGAACGACGTGAAATGATCCTCGCCATGGCCGCCGGACATGCTGTTTTCCTGTTCCCCGAACCCGGCGGATTTCAGCATTTCGGTCAGGAACGCCGCCTCCAGCGCATTGGCGACCTCCCATGCTGTCTCGTTCTTCGGTGTCAGGGCGCTTGAGCCGGCCCGCGCGCCGGTTGCATGGGCGCGGGGCGGCGCTTGGGCGGGAATCGGTAAAAAATCAGTCACTGTTTCACCTCGAATTGATCCTACTGCGGTCCATTTGAGACCAATCCGGTAAAGAATCGGTAACCGGCGGATGCCATCCTTGGGCGACTCGTGGAAGAAACGCCGGAGAAACGGATGATCCTGCCAGACCTGCCCCAGCCTGCGCCGACCGGCCACCGCGCCGCGCGGCCGGCCGATGGCGCTGCCTTGCTGCCCCTGTCACGGAACACCGATTTCCACGTCATGTTTGCCGGGACCAAGTCGGTCGCGCCGCGACTGCCGGATGACGGGGACGTCGCCCATCCCGCCCCCGATCGCGAGGGTGCTGCGCCCGAGATGGGCGACACCCCCGAGTTGCCCGATGCCCTGGAGGATGCGGGCGCGCCCGCCGATCCGTCCGCCCCCGGCATTGAAAAGGCGCCCGCGCGTCGCGGTTCAGGGGCAAGCGTCGAAAGCGACCCGGCCTTGCCCGCGCGGGCGGCGCCGTCCGTGTCGCCGGCCACGACGGTTTCCCCACCTGTTGAAGGGGATGCCGTCGCACCCCCCTCTGCCCCGCCAGCACCCGGCGCCTCAGACCCATCGGTTCACGACACAGGCGTCCGGCCCGGCGCAGGGCACAGGCCGCCGGAAAAGGCCGATGCATGGTCAATGCCGGCGGTCCACCCCGACATGACCCGGCCCGTCGCGCCCGGGCAAGATACGCCGGCGGTCACGGCCGACCCGCATGACGCGGCGCCGCCTGGGGAAAGGCCGCTTCCGGGCATCGCAAGTTCTGCTGCGCCGGCGCATGGCGCCGTTTGGGCCAAAGCGTCCCGCGTGGCGGACGCGGCGAGCGGTGCCATGCCCCCCGCGCCTGTTGTCACGGTCGGCGGCGCGGCGCAGGTGCCGGACCACCCGGTCCTGCCCCCGGGCGGCCGCATGCTGCAGCCCACGGCACACGCACCGCAGTCGGCGCCGGGCAATACGGACCCTGACCCGCGGGCGCATGCGGCCCCGAACGGCCCGAAAACCGCGTCGTCAGCCATTCCGCCGCGGCCCGTCGCCAACGCCCCGCAAGCCGCCCCGGCGATCCCGCGGCCATCGGCCGAAGCTCTGCATGTGCAGGGGGCCGATGCGCCGCAGGCAATCGCCACCGCCTCCGGCAATCCGCCTTCCCGGCCCGGCGCAACGATGCCCGGGCCGCGTTTTCCCGCGCCGGCGACGCCCCCCGCGCCAATCATGGATACGCGCGCGAAAGCGCCAGTGTCGGACCACCAGGTTTTCGTCTCTGACACGGCCCAAAATCCCGATTCCCCCCGCGCCCCCAATGATTCGGCCGCCCTGTCCCGTGCCGCGCCTGACGGTCCGGCGCGGTCTGATCTTCCCCGGCATGTCGCCGCCCAGATCGCCGCGGCGGTTCAGCGCGCCGCGCCGGGCGAGCAGACGATGGAGCTGACCCTGAACCCCGCCGAGCTTGGGCGGGTCCGCATCAGCATGGCGCCGGGTGACGGGACGATCGTGGTGACGGTTCTGGCGGAACGGCCGGAAACGCTCGACCTGATGCGCCGTCATGCGGATCTTCTGGCGCGCGATTTCCACGATCTCGGATACGAGTCGGCGGAATTCAGCTTCGGGCAGAATGGCGCCGATACGGGCCAGCAACCGGGCGACGCGCCGCCGCAGTCCGGTCCGCTGGCTGAGCCTGCCCCTGCCAGCCCTGCGCCCGGCTGTCCCCTGTGGATCGCCGCGGATCGCGTTGACATTCGTCTCTAGAAAGGCCCCGACATGGACCAGATTACCCCGGCGACCCCCGCCGCCCAGCCCTCCGGCGCCGCTGCCTCCAAGGCCGCAGGCAGCCCGCCCGCCCCGGCGCTCAGCTCGGATTTCGAGACTTTTCTCAAGATGCTCACGGCCCAGATGCGCAATCAGGACCCCTTGAACCCCGTTGAATCCGCCGATTTCGCGGTTCAGCTTGCCACCTTTTCGACGGTGGAACAGCAGGTGCGCACCAATTCGCTTCTGGAAACGCTGGGGGATCGTGTCGGTGCGCTCGGCATGGCGCAATTGTCGGGCTGGGTGGGCATGGACGCCCGCGCCGAGATGCCGGTGGCCTTTGACGGCGCGCCCGTGACCCTGACGCTTGCGCCGGCCCCGCTGGCCGATGCCGCGCAGCTTGTCGTGCGTGACAGCGCAGGGAATGTCGTGCATCGCGGGGACGTGGCGGCTGACGCGGGGCAGGTGCAATGGGCGGGTGTCGGCACCTCCGGCGCGCCGCTGCCGTCGGGGCGCTACGATATTTCCGTTGAATCCTTCGCAGCCGGGGAAAGCCTGGGCGAAACCCCCGTTCAGGTGCATGGCCGCATCGTCGAGGCGCGCAACGATGCCGGGGCCATCACGCTGGTCATGGCCTCTGGGCAAGAGGTCGGCGCGGACGACATTCTCGGCCTGCGCCTCCCCGAGGGCTGACCGCCCCTTGTCAGGACCTTCGGCCTGGCCTAGCGTCCGGCGATTGTTGCCCCAGCCGGAATTGCGCCACCGATGACCGCCTTGCCGAACCCGCCGCCACAGCCGGTCCACGACGCGCTGACCGCGCGGGGGATCGCCCTGTCCGGGGCCGTCTGGACCCCGCTCTCGGGTGGCCGCACCAACCGGCTCTGGCGGCTCGACCGGCCCGAGGCGCCGCCCGTTGTCGTCAAGCTCTACGCCGACCCGGCGCCCAACCCGCTCTTCCCTAACGATCCGGCACAGGAACGCCGGATGCTGCAGCACCTGAAAAACCAAGACATCGCGCCGCGTCTCGTGGCACATGCCGATACCGGGATCGGCCCGCTGCTGGTCTATTCCCATCTCGACGGGGCGCCTTGGTTCGGCCGGGCGCACCTGGCCGCGCGGGCGCTGCACCGGCTGCACGGCATCGCGCCCCCGCCCGACATGCGTCACGCCCCCGATGGCAGCGAAGAACTGTCCAGCCAAACGCGCGCGATCCTGTCCGGGTGCGCGTCGCAGGCCGCCCGCGCCGCGCTTGGCCTCATGCCGACAGGGCAGGTGCCCCCCTCCGGCCGCCGCGCCCTGCTGCATGGCGACCCGGTGCCCGGCAACATGATCGTGGGGCGGGTCCGGCTGCGGTTGATCGACTGGCAATGCCCCGCCCAGGGCGACCCGTGCGAGGATCTGGCGCTGTTCCTGTCGCCGGCCATGCAGATCGCCTATCGCGGCGCCGCCCTGTCGCGGGCCGAGCACGCGGCCTTCCTGGCCAGCTACCCCTGCCCCGACACCGTGGCCCGCTACCGCGCGCTGGCGCCCTGGTACCACTGGCGCATGCTCGCCTATTGCTTGTGGCGGCGCGAGCGGGGCGACGCGGCGGCAGGCCCCGCCGCCCGCAGTGAAGAGGCCGCGCTCGCCCGCCTGCGCGACTGACGAAGGCGGCACGCCTGTTGCCCATCTGCAAGCATCCTCGGCCTTGATCCGAAACCGGGCTTGAGGGTTTCGTTAAAGGTCTGTTTGTGTAATGGTGATTACAACCTATCCGGGTTGTTCGATGAATCAGAGGAAATTGGAGAGTCGACATGAAAATGATTCCGACCACCGTCGCCGCCGCTGCCGTCGCCTTGGCCGCCGCCGCGCCGGTTGCCGCGAATGATCTCAACACTTCGGGCGCTCAGGCGGTCAACGCGAACCCGTTCGTCTCGACGCAGGGCACGACCGCCGGCGGCACCACCGCGGGCACCGGAACCGGCGCGGGTACGACCGCAGGGGCAGGCGCCGGGGCTGGCGCGGGCGCAGGTGCCGGGGCTGGCCTCGGGGTCGGCGGTGGCCTGGGTGCGGCCGGTATCGCGGCAGGCGTCGTGGCGGCAGTCGCAGTTGTCGGCGCAGTGGCCGCAGGCGGCGACGGCGACGGCAACACCGTCGTGACCACCACCAACTGATCTTTCATCCATAGCGATGTTTAAAAACGGGCTCTGCGGGGCCCGTTTTCGTTTGGCCAGGTGGTCGAACCGGCAATACCCGCGCTCAGCGCAGGCGCGAGATCACGCTGTGCCCCATGCTCGGCCCCGCCCAATGCCGCGACCGCAGGATCTCTCCGGCATCGCTCACCACGTATGTGTTCTCGACCGTCTCGTCCTCGCCCCGGCAGGTCGCCGTCATGGTGGTGGCCCGCACCTGCCCGCCCGTCGCGCCGGGCACGTTCTCCCGCGCGCCGCGCCGCACCGTGCAGACCGAGGTGACCTCATGGGTCTGGTTCTCGCCGTCCAGGTAATTCTGCCGGATCTCGGCGGTCCCGTCCTGCCGCGCCTTGACCAGCGCCAGCAGGCCTTCCAGCTCCGACGACATCAGGTCATCGCCCAGCCCCCGCGTCGCGACCAGCACGTTGTCCTTGCTCGTCACGCTCAACCTTTCCGAGCCGGTATAGGAGGCCCAGGTCACGTAATCGCCGTTGCGCGCGATCGGCCGCAGGACGGCCGAGGCCTTGTGCTTCTCCAGGTGATAGATCGCCACCGGACCCTCGGTCCGGGCCAGCGCCTCGTTGGCGACGCGCGCCACGATCGCCGGATCGGGGGCGGATTCGGGCGGCGCTTCCCGCAGGGTATCCACCACGGCCTTGCCGACCGTGAACACGTTCTGGTTGCCCTGCATGTTCGAGCAGCCGACCAGCAACGCCGCACAACCGATCAGCCCGAAACGCCGGGCGGTCACACTCAGGCTCATCTCCAGAATTTCCCCCAGCTATCCTCGATCTCGGCCCGGCGCGACGGGCGCGTAACGTCGTAAAGCCGCCCCTTGACGTTCAACCGCCGCCCGCCATCGCGGGTCAGCGACCGCACGACCGCCGTGGGCGCGCGGCGCGACGGTTTGCCCAGCAGCCAGGACAGCGGCGCGGTGATGCGGATGCCCTTGTCGAACGAGCCTTCGCCGAAATCCTGCGCCGACACATCCGTTTTCGTCGCAAAGGCCCCGACCTTCCAGCCGTTCTCGAATTCCCGGTCCAGCCCGATGGTCACGCCCCAGTCGCCTGCCAGGTAGCGCCCGGCATCGACCTGCCCGTGAAACCCGTTGCCGAAATCGTAATAGGCCGAGATATGGCCATTGACCTGCGGAATGGTTCCGCTCGGTGTCGTGCGGCTGCGCAGGCCGAACCCGCCGTCGAAATCGCGTGGCTCCACGTAATTCACCTCGCCGCCAATGGCCAGCCGGCTGTCCATCGGGCGCCACAGCACCTCGGCCGAGGCCCCGGCATACATCTGTTCGAAATACCCGACCGAGGCCCGCCCGAACACGTCCGGGGCGACCTGGGCATATTTCCCGATCGTCAGCCAATCCAGCCGCGGCCCGTCCTCGCGGGCATATTTTGCCGCGTCCGAGCGCACGCGCGGCAGGCGCGAATTGCTGGTCTGCGTCGTCTCGTCCAGGTTCCCGAACAGCTTGACCGATGTCGCCCCGTCCAGAATCCAGCCGCTGCCCAGCTCGTATTGCCCCCGGAACCGCAGGGCGACATCGGCGCGCACCGGGTTGTCCGGGTCGAACAGGCTGATCCGGGTGAACGGCGCGACGGACCAGTTGAAACGCGGGAATCGGTCGGCCACCGGCTCGGGCAGCCCGCCGTATTTCAGACCGCTTGAGAACTCCGCGACGGCCAGCGCCTCGTTGGCGGGCGCGTGCTCCAGCCGCTCCAGGTCGCTGCGTTTCAGGCTGGTGGTCGAGGTCGGAACGCCGCCCTTTTCGGTCAGCGTGATGTGGAACGTCTCGACCGAGGCGGGCAGGATCCGCGTCATGATCCGCGCGGTCCGCCCGATCGCCTGCGCGGTCTGGTCATAGGTCGGGTTGTGGATCGCCACATGCGCAACCCGGCCCGAAACATCCAGCCCGACAAGGTTCAGGCCGTCCTGTTTCAGGGTCTCGCCCAGCGGGCCGGTCAGCGTCTCGCGCGCACCGGCTTGCGTGGCCCAGCCAAGATCGCGCGCCGCGCCCGGATCGCGCACCGCGACCGGCAGCGGCGCGTCTTCCAGCCCTCCGGGGAACAGCGCCTTCCTGGCATTCAGGCCAAAGGTCAGGCTGATCCCCACGTCCTCGCCGTAAAGCGAATACAGCCGCAGGTTGGCTTCCGGCGCCATCTTGTAGGTCAGGCTGAAATTCAGCGGCGACTCCCGGTCGAACACGCCGGCGGCCCGCTCGATGTCGTACCCGTCCGACGAATACTCGACCGCCACCGCGAACTTGTCGGTCAGGTCATAGGTGAACCCGCCGAAAACGCCGATATCGCCGCGGAACCAGTCCGAGGCATCGACATCGCCGCCCGTGCCCACATCGGCAAAGCGGAACGGGTCGCGCGACCCGAACCCGTCAAATGAATTGCGCGATCCCAGCCGCCCCCAACCAAGGCCCCCGGTCACGCGCAGGCGCGGCCCGATGGATTTGGTGGCCACCAGGTATTCCGCGCCCAGAATCCCGGTGCCCAGAAAATCCTGCAGGCCGACGGAAACCGCGGGGTGGTAGCGGCCTTCCTTCAGCAACCGGAGCTTCAGGTCGAAGCTGCGGTCGTAATAGGTCGAAAAGGATGGCGTCAGGTCTTCGGTCCCGGAATAGCGAAAACTGCCGCTCAGCCACGGGGTTGCCTGGAAGGTCAGGGTGCTGCGCCCGAACCCGTCGAAATGGAACGCGCTGGCCGAGATCTGGCCTTCCGGCGCCATTTCGGCGGTCGGCATGTCGATCAGGCCGCCGGGCGTGCCGTAGCTGTTGGTGATCGTGGTGGTCAGTTCCTCGGCAAGGCCCGGCACCGGGCAGGCCGCCAGCGCAAGAGCCGCCATCCAATTCCTGTGCAAGCGCACCACTCGTCCCCACTCCGCAAAGATTCCTTTGCGGCAACCTAGACGAATGTGATTGCCCGGCACAACGCCCTTACCGGGAATTTCTTGTGCCGTGTCTCAAGCCAGCAGCGCCACTGCCGCCAGCGCCGCGGCCGCCCCCGTCGCCATGCCCCCGGCGGCCCACAGGGCGGGGATCAGGCGGCTGGCCCTCTGCGGCGGCTCGACCGGCATGGATTGCCGGATCAGCGCGTTTTCCACGATCGACGGCAGGCGCGGCCCGTAGCGCGTCAGCACCTCCAGCGTCTTTTTCAGATCGCGCAGCGCGGCCTGCGGGCCGATATTCTTGCGGATGTAATCCTCGACCACGGGCCGCGCGACCTGCCAGATGTTGATCTGCGGGTTCAGGCTCCGCGCCACGCCCTCGACCACCACCATCGTGCGTTGCAGCAGGATCAGTTCGGTGCGGGTTTCCATCCCAAACCGCTCGGTCACCTCGAACAGGTAGCTCAGCAGCTTGCCCATGGAAATCTTGCTGGCGTCCATGCCGAAGATCGGCTCGCCCACGGCGCGCAGCGCGCGGGCGAACTCGTCCACGTCGCGGTCGGCGGGCACGTAGCCGGCCTCGAAATGCACCTCCGCGACGCGCCGGTAATCGCGCTTGATGAAGCCATACAGGATCTCGGCATAGACCTTGCGGGTATATTCGTCGATATGCCCCATGATCCCGAAATCATAGGCGACGATCTCGCCCGAGGGGGCGACCTTCAGGTTGCCCTGGTGCATGTCGGCGTGGAAATACCCGTCGCGCAGCGCATGGCTCAGGAACAGTTGCAGCACCCGCTCGCCCAGTGTCACGCGGTCATGCCCGGCGGCATCCAGCGCCGCGTTGTCGCCCAGCGGCGTGCCGTCCACCCATGTCATCGTCATGACGCGGCGGCCAGACAGCGGCCACATCACCTGCGGCAGCCCGAACCCCTCGTCATCGGCGGTGTTGGCCGCGAACTCGCTGGCCGAGGCCGCCTCAAGCCGCAAATCCAGCTCGCCCATGACGACGCCCTCGAAATGGGCGATCACGTCCGTGGGGCGCAGGCGGCGCGAGCCCGGCGACAACAGCTCGATGGTGCGCGCGGCGAAATAGAAGGCGTCGATGTCCCGGCGAAAGGCCCGCTCGATCCCCGGCCGCAGCACCTTGACCGCCACCGCCTCGCCGGTGTCGCGCAGCCGCGCGCTGTGGACCTGCGCGATCGAGGCCGCGGCCACCGGATCGCTGAAATCGTCGAACACCGCGTCCACCGGCTCGCCAAGTTGCTCGGCCACCACCCGCTTGGCATCGCCCACCGAAAAGGGCGGCAGCTTGTCCTGCAGCACCCGCAACTGCGTGGCCAGCTCGTCGCCCACCAGGTCGGGCCGCGTGGACAGGATCTGCCCGAACTTGATATAGGCCGGGCCCAGCGCCGTCAGCGCGCGGGTCGCGGGGGGCATGGCGGGGTCGCCCCGGTAGCCCAGCCACTGAAACGGCCAGGCCAGAACCCGCATCGTCACCCGCACCAGCGGCGGCGCGTCGAAGGCGTCCATCACCTTCGCCATGGCGCCCGTCCGCTCCAGCGTGGCGCCGGTGCGGATCAGCCTCAGGATATTGTGCGGCCCCCGCATTCAGAGCTTCCAGCCCGAATGCAGGCAGGCAATCCCGAGGCTCAGGTTGCGATACTTGGCGTTGCCGAACCCGGCGGCCCTGACCATCTCCAGAAAGGTGTCCTGGTCGGGAAAGCGGCGGATCGATTCCACCAGGTATTGATAGCTGTCGCGATCGCCCGCGATGGCCTGCCCCATGCGCGGGATGATGTGGAACGAATACAGATCATAAGCCCATTGCATCAGGTCGTTGGGGATCTGGCTGAACTCCAGCACCATCAGCCGTCCGCCGGGCCTCAGCACGCGATACGCCTCGTTCAGCGCCTCCTGCGGGCGTGTCACGTTCCGAATTCCGAAACTGATCGTGTAGACATCGAAACTGTTGTCCTCGAACGGCAGCGCCATCGCGTCGCCCACGACCCAGTCCAGGCTGTCGCCCATCTGCGCCGCCTCGGCCCGCTTGCGCCCCTCGATCAGCATCGGCTCGGTCAGGTCCAGCACCGTGGCATGGCCGTGCCCCGCCCGCTTGAGGAAGCGGAAGGCAATGTCCCCGGTGCCGCCCGCCACGTCCAGCAGCCGCTGCCCGGGACGCGGCGCCAGCCAATCCATCATCGCGTCTTTCCAGAGGCGGTGGATGCCGAAGGACATCGCGTCGTTCATCACGTCGTATTTCGACGCGACCGAGCCGAACACGCCCCGCACGCGGTCCGCCTTCTCGGCCTCGGGCACCTCCTGAAATCCGAAATGGGTGGTTTTCTCGTTCATCGCGTGTCCGGGCCTTGCCGTTCCGATCTCTCGCCCTTCTTATAGGGCGCCGGTGGGTGGTTACAATGCACCCCGTTCGCACGAGGACCGCACCATGCCCGAATTGCCAGAGGTTGAGACAGTCCGCCGCGGCCTCGCCCCCGCGATGGAAGGCGCCGCGATCGCCCGCGCGCAGGTCAACCGTCCCGACCTGCGCTGGCCGCTGCCGCCCGACATGGCCGCGCGGCTGACGGGCAGGACGGTGCTGGCGCTGCGGCGGCGGTCGAAATACATCCTGGCCGATCTCGACTCGGGCGAAACGCTGCTCGTGCACCTTGGCATGTCGGGCCGCATGACGGTTTCGGGCGACCCGCTGGGTGTCTTCCACCACGACCACCCCGCGCCGGCGAAACATGACCATGTCGTGCTCGACATGGAGAACGGCGCGCGCATCACCTTCAACGATCCGCGCCGCTTCGGCGCGATGGACCTGATCGCGACGGCGCAAACCGACGCGCACCCGCTGTTGCAGAAACTCGGCCCCGAACCTTTGGGCAACGGGTTCGACGAGACCTACCTCGCCGATGCGCTCGCGGGCCGCAACACGCCGATCAAATCCGCGCTTCTGGATCAGCGAATCGTCGCGGGGCTGGGCAATATCTATGTCTGCGAGGCGCTCTTTCGTGCGCGGATCTCCCCGCGCCGCCGTGCCCGCAACATCGGTCGCCGCCGCGCCGCGGCGCTGGTCCCCGTCATCCGCGACGTGCTGCGCGACGCGATCGCGGCGGGCGGCTCCTCGCTGCGCGATTTCCGTCAGGCACACGGGGAACTTGGCTATTTCCAGCACCGTTTCGACGTCTATGACCGCGAGGGCGAACTCTGCCGCACCGACGGCTGCGACGCCCGCGTGAAACGCATCGTGCAGTCCGGCCGCTCCAGTTTCTACTGCCCCTCCTGTCAAAGATGAGGTTGATCCGCCCGCGAACGGTGGTAAGGAATCCGTTCTGACAGCAACAAGCGAAAGCAGATTTCATGGCCTATGAGACGATCATCGTCGAAATAGAAGACCACGTCGCCCTCATCAAACTCAATCGCCCCGAAGCCCTGAACGCGCTCAATGACCAGCTCATGACCGAGCTGTGCAAGGCGCTGAAGGATGCGCAGGCGAACGAGAAGGTGCGCTGCATCATCCTGACCGGCTCGGACAAGGCCTTCGCCGCCGGGGCCGACATCAAGATGATGAGCGGCAAGGGCTTCGTCGATGTGTTTTCCGAAGATCTCTTCGGCCCGGAAAGCGCCACGATCATGGGGATTCGCAAGCCGATCATCGCGGCGGTCTCCGGCTATGCCCTCGGGGGCGGCTGCGAGCTGGCGATGATGTGCGATTTCATCATCGCGTCGGACACCGCGAAATTCGGCCAGCCCGAGATCAATCTCGGCGTCATGGCGGGCCTCGGCGGCAGCCAGCGCCTGACGCGCTTCATCGGCAAGTCCAAGGCGATGGACATGAACCTCACCGGCCGGTTCATGGACGCAGACGAGGCCGAACGCTCGGGCCTGGTCAGCCGCGTGGTCCCGGTCAAGAAGCTGCTGGAAGAAGCCCGCAGCGCCGCCGACAAGATCGCGGAGAAATCCATGGTCACGACGATGGCCGTGAAGGAATCGGTGAACCGGTCCTATGAAACCACGCTGCGCGAAGGCCTGTTGTTCGAGCGTCGCGTCTTCCACTCGCTCTTCGCGACCGAGGACCAGTCCGAAGGCATGGCCGCCTTCGTCGAAAAGCGCGAACCGCAGTTCCGCGACAAGTAACCGGGGTCGTCCCGGTCTTGCCAAAGGGCGCGCCCGGCCAGCGGCGCGCCCTTTTTGGTGCACGGAGCGACAGGGGCTGCAAGGGTCCCGCGCGAATAGCGGCCGCAGGCCGCCGCGCAATCGCCGGCGCGCCCCCACGCGGCGGCGATATGGTTGCCGTATATGCTTCGTTCGGATTTCGTTCGGTTTTGGCCGGGATAAACCGCACAGACCAGCCGAAGCATCGCCCCCGCGCGCGCCGTCGATCACCCGGC
>JAASSQ010000079.1 GCA_021767845.1 Roseovarius sp.
CGGCGGGCAGCGCAGCGCCTCCATGCTGACGTCGATCTGGGCGTCGAGATCCCACAGGTTCTGGCTGTCGATCTCGTCCTGCAGCGCGGCCATCTCGTCGGCGGTTTCGTCCGAGTAGTTCATCGCCAGTTCGTTGAAGCGGTCGAGCTTGGCTTTCTTCCCGGCCACCCCGTCCATGACGTTCTCGCGCACGGTCTTGGTGGGGTCGAGTTCGGGTTCCTGCGGCAGGTAGCCGACCTTGGCGCCCTCGGCGGCCCAGGCCTCGCCGGTGAAATCGGTGTCGAGGCCGGCCATGATCTTCATCAGGGTGGATTTGCCGGCGCCGTTCACGCCCACCACGCCGATTTTCACGCCGGGCAGGAAGCTGAGATTGATGTTCTCGAAGCATTTCTTGCCGCCGGGGTAGGTCTTGGAGACGCCCTGCATGTGATAGACGTATTGATAGGCTGCCATGAAACTGCTCCGGCTGTGTGAGTGATGGGGTTCGCTTGCGCCCGTATCTAGTCAATAAGGACGCCCGCCGCAATCCGCCGCGGTCCGCCGCGCGCCGCCGCGGTCCGCTGCGCGCGCCGCCGGTTTTCGCTGGACACGCGGCGCGGGGCTGGCAAAAGGGGCGGCATGAGCGTGGCAATGCCAATGACGCGGCCCGGTATGGTGATCGGGCTTCTGGGCGGATCCTTCGATCCGCCGCACGCGGGGCATGTGCATATCAGCCGCGAGGCGCTCAAGCGGTTCGGGCTGGACCGGGTGTGGTGGCTGGTCAGCCCCGGCAACCCCCTGAAGGCGCATGGGCCCGCGCCGCTGGCGCGGCGGATGGCGGCCTGCCGCGAGATCGTGGATCACCCGGCGATCCAGGTGACGGACCTGGAGGCACAGCTTGGCACGCGCTACACCGCGCAGACCGTGCGGCGGGTGCAGGCGGCGCGGCCGGGGGTGCGCTTTGTCTGGCTGATGGGGGCTGACAACCTGGTGCAGTTCGACCAGTGGCAGAACTGGCGCGAGATCATCGAGCGGGTGCCGGTGGGCGTGCTGGCGCGGCCGGGGCAGCGCATCTCGGCGCGCATGTCGCGGGCGGCGCGCATCTATGCCGGGGCGCGGCTGCCTTCCAGCGCCAGCCGCGCGCTGGGCCGGAGCGTGGCGCCGGCATGGTGTTTCGTGAACGTGCCGATGGTGGCGCTGTCCTCGACCCGGCTGCGGCGGCGCGGCGACTGGCCGCGCGGCTGAGCGCGGCGCAGCGCGGAAAACGGATTGTCCCGTGGGGCGGCTGGCCTTAATTTCGGAGCCATGACGAAAGCTTTCACCCGGCGGCTTTTCCTGGCCGCGAGCCTAAGCGGCGTGGCCGGTGCGGCGCTGGCCAATGCGCCGGCGGTATCGCTGCGCCCGAAGCTGCGGCCCGAGAAGGGCCGCGTGGCACCGGGGGCCGAGGCGCTGGTGGACGCGGCCAATCTGGGCGGGCGCGTGACCTTTTCGGTGATGGACGTGGACAGCGGCCTGATCCTCGAGGGGCGCGGCGGGCGCGAGGGACAGCCGCCGGCCAGCGTGACCAAGGCGGTGACCGCGCTTTACGCGCTGGAAACGCTGGGCGCGGGATACCGTTTCGCGACCCGGCTGCTGGCGACGGGGCCGGTGCAGAACGGTGTTCTGGCGGGCGACCTGATCCTGGCGGGCGGGGGCGACCCGACGCTGGATACCGATGCGCTGGCCGCCCTGGCGGCCGAGCTGAAGCGCAAGGGCGTGCGCGCGGTGAAGGGGCGGTTCCGCGTCTGGGGCGGTGCGCTTCCGTTCGAGCGGGTGATCGACCCCAGTCAGCCCGAGCATGTCGGCTACAACCCCTCGATCTCGGGGCTGAACCTGAATTTCAACCGGGTCCATTTCGAATGGAAGCGCGGCGGCGACGGATACAGCGTGTCGATGGATGCGCGGTCGAAATCCTACCGGCCCGCCGTCACCATCGCGCGCATGGCGATCGCGCGGCGCAAGGGGCCGGTCTATACCTATCGCGACGGCGGCGATCACGATGCCTGGACCGTCGCCAGCGCCGCGCTGGGCAATGGCGGGGCGCGGTGGCTGCCGGTGCGCAAGCCCGAAGCCTATGCCGGCGAGGTGTTCATGACCCTTGCGCGGTCGCACGGGATCGAGTTGACGCAGGGCGAGCCGCCACGGGCCGCGCCGGGCGGCACGGCGCTGGCGGTGCATCGCAGCGCGCCGCTGACCGAGGTGCTGCGCGACATGCTGAAATATTCCAACAACCTGACCGCCGAGCTGGTGGGCATGACCGCCACGGCGCAACGCACCGGGCGGGCGCAATCGCTGTCGGCCTCGGCGCGGGAGATGAGCCGCTGGGCGCGCAGCGGGCTGGGCATGGAGGGCGCGGCGCTGGTCGATCATTCGGGGTTGGGCGAGACCTCGCGGCTGTCGGCCGAGGCGATGGCGCGGGCGCTGGTGCGGGTGCACGACGCGGGCGAGCTGGCGCCGATCCTGAAGGACATCACGCTGCGCGACGCCAATGGCCGGCCCGACAAGGACCATCCGATCACCGTGCGCGCCAAGACCGGCACGCTGTATTTCGTAAGCTCGCTGGCGGGCTACATGACCGTGCCGGACGGCACCGAGATGGCCTTTGCCATCTTTGCCGCCAACGGCGCGCGGCGGCGCCAGATCAATCCGCGCGCCGCCGGGCGGCCGCCGGGGGCCGCCAGTTGGAACGCACGCGCCAAGACGCTGCAACAGGACCTGATCGAGCGGTGGAGCGCGGTTTACGGCGGCTGAGCGGTCGCGCCGGGTTCAGCCGGTCAGGGTGACCTGCGTGCCCCAGGCGGTGCAGCGTTCGGAGAGCGGGCGCGGCAGGGGGCGGTCGGTGAACATATGGTCGATGTCGCGCAGCGAGCCGATGCGCACCGGCGCGCCGCGCTTGAACTTGGAGTGATCGGCCACCAGGAACACGTCGCGCGAGCGTTTCAGAAGGGTCTGGCCGACCACGACCTCCTGGATGTCGAAATCCAGCAGGTCGCCATCCTCGTCCATCGCCGAACAGCCCAGGATCGCGTAATCGAACTTGAAATTCTCGATCGTGCGGGCCGTCAGGGTGCCCACCAGCCCGTTGTCGGCGCGGCGCAGGGTGCCGCCCGCGACCACGATCTCGCAACTGGGGTTGGCCAGCAGGATATTGGCCACGTTCATGTTGTTGGTGACCACCATCAGGTTGTCATGGTCGAGCAGTTCGCGGGCCACTGCCTCGGTCGTGGTGCCGATGTCGAGAAAGACCGAGGCGCTGTCGGGGATCGCGGCGGCGCAGGCGCGGCCGATGGCCTGCTTGGCGTCCTCGTGCAGGCGGCGGCGTTCCTCGTAGATGATGTTGGTCACGCCCGAAGGCAGGATCGCGCCGCCATGCACCCGTTCCAGCTTGCCCGCGTTGGCCAGTTCGGTCAGGTCGCGGCGGATGGTCTGCACCGTCACGTTGAAGCGGTCGGCGAGGTCCTCGACCATGACCTTGCCCTCGGTGCGGGCGATTTCCAGGATGTCGGGCTGTCGGAACGATTGTGACACGTCTGCGCGGCCTTTCGCTTGGTGCTTTTCGATTATGTTCGTTTTGCGCGCCGGATCAAGCGTTGCGTTCGATTCGGCCCCTGTGGTGCGTGAATGCGAAGGATTATTACGCTTTGGATGCAGGTTTGGCCGGGGAAATGCGAATAAAACCAAGATGTAGCGCAGAAACGAACAGAAACGAACATTCGCGATTGACTTGATTGCAACAATCATGTTTCGTTTGCGTTCACATTCGGCATTGAGAGAGGGAGGCTCAGGTGCCAGCACCCCACGGCCATACGGTCGATCTGTTCGTGATCGGCGGCGGGATCAACGGATGCGGGATCGCGCGGGACGCGGCCGGCCGGGGGTTGAGCGTGGAACTGGCCGAGATGAAGGACCTGGCCTGGGCGACCTCGTCGGCCTCGACGAAGCTGTTTCACGGCGGGCTGCGTTACCTGGAATATTTCGAGATCCGGCTGGTGCGCGAGGCGCTGATCGAGCGCGAGACGCTGCTGAAGGCAATGCCGCATATCAGTTGGCCGATGCGCTTCGTGCTGCCCTATCACCGCGACATGCGCTTCGAGGGCGAGACGCCCACCTCGAAACTGCTGAACGCGGTGATGCCGTGGATGAAGGGGCGGCGGCCCGCGTGGCTGATCCGGCTGGGCCTGTTCTTCTATGACCATCTGGGCGGGCGCGAGATCCTGCCGGGCACGCGGACCGTGGACCTGACGAGCGATCCGGCGGGCCGGCCCCTGAAGGACAAGTTCACGCGGGCTTTCGAGTATTCCGACTGCTGGATCGAGGACAGCCGGCTGGTGGTGCTGAACGCGCGCGACGCCGAGGCGCGCGGCGCCACGATCCGCACCCGCACCAGGGTGGTGTCGGCGCGCCGCGAGGACGGCGTCTGGGTGATCGTGACCGAGGATGCCGAGACCGGCGAGACCCGCGAGACCCGTGCGAAGGCGCTGGTCAATGCGGGCGGGCCGTGGGTGAAGGACGTGATCCAGAACACCATCCGGCACAACGTGGCCGAGGGCGTGCGGCTGGTGCGCGGCAGCCATATCGTGACCCGCAAGCTTTACGACCATGACAAGTGCTATTTCTTCCAAGGCACCGACGGGCGGATCATCTTTGCCATTCCCTACGAGACGGATTTCACCCTGATCGGCACCACGGATGCGGAACACGAGGATGCCTCGGCCAGGCCTGAATGCACCCCGGAAGAGGCGGAGTATCTGTGCGACTTCGCCTCGCAGTATTTCAGGACGCCGGTGACGCGGGACGATATCGTCTGGAGCTATTCGGGCGTGCGGCCGCTTTATGATGACGGGGCCAAGTCGGCCACGGCGGCGACGCGGGATTACGTGCTGAAGCTGGACGACACCGCCGGGGCGCCGCTGCTGAACGTGTTCGGCGGCAAGATCACCACCTATCGCAAGCTGGCCGAGGCGGCGATGGCGCAGCTGGTGCCGTTCTTTCCCGCCGCGCGGGAGGGCTGGACCGCCGGTGTGCCGCTGCCCGGAGGAGATTTCGCGGTTCAGGACGTGCAGCGCCTTGTCGATGACCTGCGCGCGTCTTATCCGTTCCTCGATGCGTTCTGGGCGGGGCGGCTGGTGCGGGCCTATGGGACCGAGGCGGCCGAGATGCTGGGGGACGCGACAAGCGCGGAGGACCTGGGGCCGGGTTTTGGCGGCACCCTGACGGGCCGGGAGGTGGCGTGGATGATGCGCCACGAATATGCCCGCCGCGCCGAGGACGTGGTCTGGCGGCGCACGCGGCTGGGCCTGAGAATGACGCAGGACGAGATCGCCGCGCTGGATGCGTGGATGGTCGGACAGAACAATGCCGGACGCGCCGAGCCCGCGGCCGCGCGGCAGGCATGAGGGAGGACCGGGGCGCATGACGCTGAAGCTGGACGGTGTTTCGAAGGTGGTGAACGGGCAGACGCATATCTACCCGACGGACCTGACCTTGGAGAAAGGCACGATGAACGTGCTGCTGGGGCCGACCCTGTCGGGCAAGACCTCGCTGATGCGGCTGATGGCGGGGCTGGATGCGCCGCACGAGGGGCGCATCCTGTGGGACGGGACGGATGTCACCGGGCGCCGGGTGCAGGATCGCAACGTGGCGATGGTGTATCAGCAGTTCATCAACTACCCGTCGATGACCGTTTACGACAACATCGCCTCGCCCCTGCGCCTGATGGGCCGGCCCAGGGCCGAGATCGACGCGGCGGTGAAGAAGACCGCCGAGCTGATGAAGCTGTCGCCGATGCTGGAGCGCAAGCCGCTGGAATTGTCGGGCGGGCAGCAGCAACGCTGCGCGCTGGCGCGCGCGCTGGTCAAGGAGGCGGGGCTGGTCCTGCTGGACGAGCCTCTGGCCAACCTGGATTACAAGCTGCGCGAGGAGTTGCGCGTCGAGATCCCCAAGATCTTCGAGGAATCGGGTGCGATCTTCGTCTATGCCACGACCGAGCCGGAAGAGGCGCTTTTGCTGGGCGGCAACACCGCGACGCTGTGGGAAGGCCGGGTCACGCAGTTCGGCCCCACCCCCGAGGTCTATCGCCAACCGGTCGATGCGACCACCGCGCGGGTGTTCAGCGATCCGCCGATGAATTTCCTGGCGGTCAGCAAGACCGGCGGCAAGCTGATGTTCGGTGACGGGCAGAGCACGCCGGCGGTGGGCAAGCTGGCCGAACTGGAGGACGGGCGCTACACGGCCGGGTTCCGGCCCAACCACCTGGAGATCGGCAAGCACACCGCCGATGCCATGACCTTTACCGCCCGGCTGACGGTGACAGAGCTGACCGGGTCGGAGACCTTCGTGCATCTGGATCATCACGGCGAGCGGTGGGTCGGACTGGTGCACGGGGTGCACGAACTGGAACTGGGCCGCGATCTGGATGTCTATCTCGATCCGCGGCACGTTTATGTCTTCGGCGAGGACGGCGCGCTGGTCGCCCCCGCCGCCTATGCCCTGGCGGCTTGAGGAGGAGCGAGGAGAAATGGCCAAGATCACCCTGGACAACCTGGCGCATTCCTACCTGCCCAACCCGCAGGGCGAGGCGGATTACGCGCTGAAGGAGTTGAACCACGACTGGGAGGACGGCGCGGCCTATGCCTTGCTGGGCTCGTCGGGTTGCGGGAAATCCACGCTGCTCAACATCATCTCGGGGCTGTTGCATCCCAGCCAGGGGCGCATCCTGTTCGACGGCAAGGACGTGACCGACGCCCCTACCGCCGAGCGCAACATCGCGCAGGTTTTCCAGTTTCCGGTCGTCTATGACACGATGACCGTGCGCGACAACCTGGCCTTTCCGCTGCGCAACCGGGGCCGCGACGAAGCCTACGTGGCCGAGCGCGTGCAGGAGGTGGCGCGCATGATCGGTATGGAGGCCGAGTTGAACCGCAAGGCGCGCGGCCTGACCGCCGACGCCAAGCAGAAGATCAGCCTTGGCCGCGGCATGGTGCGCAAGGACGTGAACGCGCTTCTGTTCGACGAGCCGCTGACGGTTATCGACCCGCACATGAAGTGGGAATTGCGCACGCAGCTGAAATCGCTGCACCACGAGTTCGGCCACACGATGATCTATGTCACGCATGACCAGACCGAGGCGCTGACCTTCGCGGATAAGGTGGTGGTGATGTATGATGGCCGCGTCGTGCAGATCGGCACGCCCGAGGAACTGTTCGAGCGGCCCGAGCACACCTTCGTGGGCTATTTCATCGGCTCACCGGGGATGAACGTCATCCCCGCCAAGGTCGAGGGGCGGCACGCCTATGTGAACGGGTCGTCCCTTGAGCTGGCGCAGGGATACGGGCCGCTGGAGGGCAAGGTCGAGATCGGCGTGCGCCCCGAGTTCGCCCGCCTGTCGGACACCGAGGGCCTGCCCGTCAAGGTGCGCCGCGTCGAGGACGTGGGCCGCCACAAGATCGTGCGCGCCGAGTTCTTCGGCAACGAGATCAACATCATCGCCGGCGAGGGCGAGGAGATCGGGCCGGACATGACCCGCGTCGTTTTCGATCCCGCCCATGTCAATGTCTATGCCAATGACTGGCGCGTGCAGGGGGAGGCCGCGTGATGCAGGAAAAGACGGTCAATCAGAAAGCCTGGTTCCTGGTGCTGCCGGTGCTGGTGCTGGTGGCCTTCTCGGCGGTGATCCCGCTGATGACGGTCGTCAACTACTCGGTGCAGGACAGTTTCGGCAACAACCAGTTCTTCTGGGCGGGGCTGGAATGGTTCCGTGAAATGCTGGCCGAGGAGCGGATGTGGAACGCGCTTGGCCGGCAGTTGGCATTCTCGGCCATCATCCTGGCGATCGAGGTGCCGCTTGGCATCTTCGTGGCGCTGAACATGCCCAAGCGCGGGTTCTGGGCCAGTTTCTGCCTTGTCGTCATGTCGCTGCCGCTGTTGGTGCCGTGGAACGTGGTGGGCACGATCTGGCAGATCTTCGGCCGGGTGGATATCGGCCTGCTGGGATACACGCTGGACGCGCTTGGCATCTCCTACAACTACACGCAGGATTTCATCGCCGCCTGGGCCACGGTCATCGTGATGGATGTCTGGCACTGGACCTCGCTGGTGGCGCTCCTGGCCTATGCCGGGCTGCAATCCATCCCCGATGCCTATTACCAGGCCGCCAAGATCGACCAGGCGAGCCGCTGGAAGGTGTTCCGCTATATCGAGCTGCCGAAGATGGCGGGCGTTCTGATGATCGCGATCCTGCTGCGGTTCATGGACAGCTTCATGATCTATACCGAGCCGTTCGTCGTGACCGGCGGCGGGCCGGGCAATGCGACCACCTTCCTGTCGATCGATCTTGTGAAGATGGCGCTTGGCCAGTTCGACCTGGGCCCCGCGGCGGCGTTCTCGATCATGTATTTCCTGGTGATCCTGGCGATCTCGTGGGTGTTCTACACGGTGATGACCAATATCGACAAGGCGGAGGGCAAGTGATGGCCGATCTGACCGCACAAAAGGCCCCGGGCCGAAGCTTTGCCCTGCCGCGCATCAACAGCCGCGCCGTGGTGATGACCCTGTATCTCGTGTTCCTGATGCTGCCGATCTACTGGCTGGTGAACATGAGCCTGAAGACCAATACCGAGATCCTGAACACCTTTACGCTGTGGCCGCGCGACCTGACGTTCCAGAATTACGCGACGATCCTGACCGATCCGAGCTGGTACATGGGTTATGTCAACTCGCTGATCTACGTGGTGATGAACACCGTGATCTCGGTGGCGGTGGCGCTGCCGGCGGCCTATGCGTTCAGCCGGTATCATTTCATGGGCGACAAGCACCTGTTCTTCTGGCTGCTGACCAACCGGATGGCGCCGCCCGCCGTTTTCGCGCTGCCGTTCTTCCAGCTTTATTCGTCGGTCGGGCTGTTCGACACGCATATCGCGGTGGCGCTGGCGCATTGCCTGTTCAACGTGCCGCTGGCGGTGTGGATCCTGGAAGGGTTCATGCGCGGCGTGCCCAAGGAGATCGACGAGACCGCCTATATCGATGGCTACAGCTTTGGCCGGTTCTTCGTGAAGATCTTCATGCCGCTCATTGCCAGCGGGATCGGGGTGGCGGCGTTCTTCTGCTTCATGTTCTCATGGGTGGAACTGCTGCTGAGCCGGACGCTGACCAGCGTGGACGCCAAGCCGATCGCGGCGACGATGACGCGCACGGTGGGCGCCTCGGGGATCGACTGGGGCGTGCTGGCGGCGGCGGGGGTGCTGACCCTCGTGCCCGGTGCGCTGGTGATCTATTTCGTCCGCAACTACATCGCCAAGGGCTTTGCCCTGGGCCGCGTCTGAAGGGGGAGGACACGTCATGGAATGGATGGCTTGGACCTGGCCGACCGCGATCTTCTTCATGGTGATCGCCGGGCTGCTGATCACCTTCTCGGTGCTGGCGATCAAGTTCCCCGAGACCCCGCGCAAGGGCGTCTTGCGGATCGAGACCACGCGGGGCGACCGCCTGTTCATCACGCTTCTGGGCTCGGCCTTCATCAACCTGGCCTGGCTGGGGCTGGTGGGGGCGCATCAGCCCTATGCCCTTGTGGTTTGCCTGGCTTATGCCGCGGCGGTCTTCCGCTGGGTCTGAGCCGGGCCACGGCGCACCGGGGGAGGAGGAGACCCGGCGCGCGCAACCGTATTTCCTCGACGACTAGCGACTGAACGGTTCAAAAGGGAGGATTGAAACCAATGAACCTGACCTTGAAATCAACAACAGCCGTGAGCCTTGCGCTGGCGCTTGTCTCGGCGCCGGCCTTTGCCGGCATGGAGGAGGCGCGCGCGTTCCTCGATTCCGAGATCGGCGACCAGTCCGTCCTGACCCGCGAGGAGCAGGAAGCGGAGATGCAGTGGTTCGTCGATGCCGCCGAGCCCTTCCAGGGTATGGATATCCGGGTGGTGTCGGAAACCATCGCGACGCATGAATACGAAGCCAAGGTTCTGGCCCCGGCCTTTACCGCGATCACCGGGATTCAAGTCACCCATGACCTGATCGGCGAAGGCGACGTGGTGGAGAAACTGCAGACCCAGATGCAGTCGGGCCAGAACATCTATGACGCCTACGTGAACGACTCGGACCTGATCGGCACGCATTGGCGCTATCAGCAGGTGCGCAACCTGACCGACTGGATGGCCGGCGAAGGCGCCGACGTGACCAATCCGGGCCTCGACCTGGACGACTTCATCGGCACGCAGTTCACCACCGCGCCCGATGGCAAGCTCTACCAGCTGCCCGACCAGCAGTTCGCGAACCTTTACTGGTTCCGCTACGACTGGTTCAACGACGAGAAGAACAAGGCCGATTTCAAGGCCGAATACGGCTATGACCTGGGCGTGCCGGTCAACTGGGCGGCCTACGAGGACATCGCCGAGTTCTTCACCGGGCGCGACCTGAGCCACATGGGCGTCGAGGGCGAGATCTTCGGCAACATGGACTACGGCAAGAAAGACCCGAGCCTTGGCTGGCGCTATACCGATGCGTGGATGTCGATGGCCGGCATGGGCGACGTGGGCGAACCCAACGGCCTGCCGGTGGACGAGTGGGGCATCCGCGTGAACGAAAACAGTCAGCCGGTCGGCGCCTGTGTCGATCGTGGCGGCGCGGCCAACAGCCCCGCGGCGGTCTATGCGGTGGAGAAGGCGATCAAGTGGCTGCAGGAATACTCGCCGCCCGCGGCCATGGGCATGACCTTTTCGGAGGCCGGCCCGGTGCCCGCGCAGGGCAACGTGGCCCAGCAGATGTTCTGGTACACCGCCTTCACCGCCGCGTCGGTCAAGCCCGACCTGCCGGTGATGAACGAGGACGGCACGCCCAAGTGGCGCATGGCCCCCAGCCCGCACGGCAAATACTGGGAAGAGGGCATGAAGGTCGGCTATCAGGACGTGGGCTCGTGGACGCTGATGAAATCCACGCCCGTCGATCGTGCCAAGGCGGCCTGGCTTTATGCGCAGTTCGTCACCTCGAAGACCGTGGACGTGAAGAAAAGCCATGTCGGCCTGACCTTCATCCGCGAAAGCTCGATCCAGCACGACAGCTTCACCGAGCGCGCGCCGCGCCTGGGTGGCCTGGTGGAATTCTACCGCAGCCCGGCACGCACGCAGTGGTCGCCCACCGGCACCAACGTGCCTGACTACCCCAAGCTGGCACAGCTGTGGTGGCAGAATATCGGCGATGCCATGTCGGGGGCCAAGACCGCCAAGGAGGCCCTGGACAGCCTGTGCGAGGACATGGAAAGCGTGATGGAGCGCATCGAGCGTGCCGGCATCCAGGGCGAGATCGGCCCGGTGATGAACGAGGAGCGCGACCCGGAATACTGGCTGTCGCAGCCCGGCGCGCCGAAGCCCGCCATGGACGACGAGGACCCCGAGCCGGTCACCATCGGATACGATGAACTGATCGCAAGCTGGAAGTAACTCCTCTGCCGGGGCCGTGCGCAGGCCGCGCGGCCCCGGCACCTCCCTGCTTGTCAGCGACACCCGTTGCACGGGGGGCTGGCATGGCTAGACTGCGGCCGCTGCACCCGTGGCGGCCGCTTTTTTGCAAGACAGCACGCGCAGGACGAATGAAATGACCCATATCCTAGCCATCGACCAGGGCACCACGTCGAGCCGGGCAATCCTGTTCGACCGCGACATGAAGCTGGTCGCGACCGCGCAGGAGGAATTCCGCCAGCATTACCCCGAGTCGGGCTGGGTCGAGCATGATCCCAA
>JAASSQ010000338.1 GCA_021767845.1 Roseovarius sp.
GATCGCGGCATCACCCGCGATCTCGAATGGGGCATCCCCGTCAAGCGCGGCGACGAGGACTGGCCCGGCATGGAGGGCAAGGTCTTCTACGTCTGGTTCGACGCGCCCATTGAATACATCGCCTGCGCCGCCGAATGGGCCGAAACCCACAGCCTCGACGACGCCGCCTGGGAACGCTGGTGGCGCACCGGCAAGGGCGCCGAGGACGTGCGCTACACGCAATTCATGGGCAAGGACAACGTGCCCTTCCACACGCTCAGCTTCCCGGCCACGATCCTCGGCTCGGGCGAGGACTGGAAGCTGGTCGATTACATCAAGTCCTTCAACTACCTCAACTACGACGGCGGGCAGTTCTCCACCAGCCAGGGCCGCGGCGTCTTCATGGACCAGGCGCTCGACATCCTGCCACCCGATTACTGGCGCTGGTGGCTGCTCAGCCACGCCCCCGAAAGCTCGGATGCCGAATTCACCTGGGAGAACTTCCAGCAATCGGTGAACAAGGATCTCGCGGACGTGCTGGGCAACTTCGTCTCCCGCGTGACCAAGTTCTGCCGTTCCAAGTTCGGCGAGGCGGTGCCCTCGGGCGGCGAGATGGGCGCCCGCGAACGCGCGCTGATCGACGATCTGGGCGACCGCGTCCGCGCCTACGAGGCGCATATGGACGCCATCGAGATCCGCAAGGCCGCGCAGGCGCTGCGCGCGATCTGGGTGGAAGGCAACGAATACCTGCAAGAGGCCGCCCCCTGGGCCACCTACAAGGAAGACCCCGAACAGGCCGCGGCCCAGATCCGGCTGGCGCTCAACCTGGTCCGGCTCTACGCGGTGCTCTCGGCCCCCTTCATCCCCGATGCCAGTGCCGAGATGCTCAAGGCGATGCGCACCCCCGACACCGACTGGCCCGACAATGTGGCCGAGGCGCTGGCCCATCTCGAGGCCGGCCACAGCTTCACGGTGCCCGACGTGCTTTTCGCCAAGATCACCGACGACCAGCGCGCCGAGTGGGAAACCCGCTTCTCCGGCACCCGCGACTGATCGGCGCCGCAGGGCGCGCGCTTCCGGCTCGCGCCCCGGCCAGCTTCTTCTTGTCGAAAATACCCCGGGGGAGTCGCCGCAGGCGACGGGGGCAGAGCCCCCATCCCTCGGCCACCCCGGTGTGGCGCAGCCACGCCCCTCATTTTCTATTGCCGGACACCTGGTACCCGCGGCCGGACTCGAACCGGCACGGCCTTTCGGCCTGGAGATTTTAAGTCTCCTGTGTCTACCATTCCACCACGCGGGCCAGTGGCGCGGACAATATCCGCTCAGCCGCGCGTGTAAAGCGGGCTCAAAGCTCCTGTTCCGCCGCTTCCAGCACCGGCAGCAGATGCCGCTCCCCCAGCCACGGGTTCAGGTCAAGCGCCGCGCGCAGCGCCAGCGCCGCCTCGGCCCTGCGCTCCAGCGCGGCCAGGGTCAGCGCCTTGCCCGTCAGCGCCGCGACGTGGCGCGGCGACAGCTCCAGCGTGCGCTCCAACTCGGGCAGCGCCTGTTCGAACTCCTCGCGCAGGAAATGGATGAAGGCGCGCTGGTTGTAGCCCTCAGCATAGTCCGGGCAGTATGCCACCAGCGCGTCATAGGCTTTCATGGCACCCGCGTAATCATAGGATTCGCGCCGCGACATGCCTTCATCCAGCAATTCCTGCGCGTATGTGTCCGGCGCATCGGCCCATAGCGCCCACATCTCGTCCGACAGGGCCCGGCCCGCCGCCTCGTCCGGGGCCTCCTGCGCGGCGGCGATCAGATCGGACAACGCCTCCGAATGATCGGGCGCGGGCGGGCAGGTCTCGGCCAGCGCAGGTCCGGTCAACCCGCAGGCAAGGGCGGCGGAAAGCAGATGTTTCATGACCGTATTAAATGACGCGGCGGCGCCTTTGGTCAAATCACATCCGACAGCGCGTTCTCCTTGACCGCCTGCATCGCCACATAGGTCGAGGTGTTGGCGACATGCGGCAGGGTCGAGATCTTCTCGGCCAGCACCCGCCGGTAATCGCTCATGTCCTGCGTCCGCACCTTCATCAGGTAATCGAAATTGCCCGCGATCAGGTGGCATTGCTCGATCTCGGGGATCGTGGCCACCGCCGCGTTGAACTCGTCCAGCGCGCTTTCGCGCGTGTCGCGCAGCCGCACTTCCACGAAGCTCACGTGATCCAGCCCCAGCCGGATCGGGTCGAACAGCGCCCGGTAGCCGGTGATGATCCCCTCTTTCTCCAGCCGCCGCAGCCGCGCCTGGGTGGGCGATTTCGACAGGCCGATCCGGCGCGCCAGATCGGTGATGCTGATCCGCCCCTCGCCCGCCAGCACCGTCAGAATCGCCCGGTCGAAGCGATCCAGCTCGGGATAGTCTTTTGTCATGCAGCCCCCTCCCCCTTTCCAGCCATTCGTCAAGCCGATCGGCTATTTTCAGGAAAAATGACTTAATCAACGATGGTATCATGGGTCAATATACTTCGAGGAAACGCCCATGCCGTATGACAGCGACATCCGCCGCGCCATCGACCTCGCGACCTATGCCGACGAGGCCGCCACCATCGACCGCCTGACCGCGCTCGCCGCCCTGTCCGAGGCCGACCGCGAACGCATCTGCGCGCGCGGCGCGCAGCTTGTGCGCGACATCCGCAGCCAGTCCAGCCCCGGCCTGATGGAGGTGTTCCTCGCCGAATACGGCCTCTCGACCGAAGAGGGGATCGCGCTCATGTGCCTGGCCGAGGCGCTGTTGCGCGTCCCCGACGCCGAAACCATCGACGCGCTGATCGAGGACAAGATCGCGCCGTCGGACTGGGGCAAGCA
>JAASSQ010000080.1 GCA_021767845.1 Roseovarius sp.
ACGGTCCTCGCCGTCTCGGGCCAATCCGGCCCGGTCACCACCGCCTGCGCCTTCACCTATCTCGGCGCCCGCATCCTCTACATCCCGGCCTATTACTACGGCTGGCGTCCGGGGCGGTCGCTGATCTGGGCCGTGGGCTTCCTCGCCACCGTGCTCATGCTTCTGGCGGCGCTCGTCTGATGCTTCTTCTGTTTCAAAATATCCCGGGGGAGTCGCCCATAGGGCGACGGGGGCAGAGCCCCCTTTCCCAAGCAACGAAAGGACACTGACCCATGGCAAACTATGACGTGATCGTCATCGGCTCCGGCCCCGGCGGCTATGTCGCGGCCATCCGCTGCGCGCAACTCGGGCTGAAAACCGCCTGCGTCGAGGGCCGCGAGACATTGGGCGGCACCTGCCTCAACGTCGGCTGCATCCCCTCCAAGGCGCTGCTGCACGCCTCGCACCAGCTGCACGAGGCCGAGCACAATTTCGCCAAGATGGGCCTCAAGGGCAAATCCCCCTCGGTGGATTGGAAACAGATGCTCTCCTACAAGGACGAGGTGATCGGCCAGAACACCAAGGGCATCGAATTCCTGTTCAAGAAGAACAAGATCGACTGGCTCAAGGGCTGGGGCTCGATCCCGGAAAAGGGCAAGGTCAAGGTCGGTGACGAGGTGCACGAGGCGAAAAACATCATCATCGCCACCGGCTCGGATGCCGCCTCCCTGCCCGGCGTCGAGGTGGACGAGAAAACCGTCGTCACCTCCACCGGCGCGCTCGACCTGCCCAAGATTCCCAAGAAGCTCGCCGTGATCGGCGCCGGCGTCATCGGGCTCGAGCTTGGCTCGGTCTATGCCCGTCTCGGCTCCGAGGTGACGGTCGTCGAGTATCTCGACCACGTCACCCCCGGCATGGACGGCGAGGTGCAGAAACAGTTCCAGCGCCTGCTCAAGAAACAGGGGCTCGATTTCGTCATGGGCGCCGCCGTCCAGTCCGTCGAGACGCTCAAGACCAAGGCCAAGGTCAACTACACCCTGCGCAAGGACGATAGCGAACACACACTCGATGCCGATGTCGTGCTGGTGGCCACCGGCCGCAAACCCTATACCGACGGGCTGGGGCTCGACGCGCTCGGCGTCAAGACGACCGACCGCGGCCAGATCGAAACCGACGATCAGTGGCGCACCAATGTCGAAGGGATCTACGCCATCGGCGACGCGATCGCCGGCCCGATGCTGGCCCACAAGGCCGAGGACGAGGGCATGGCCGCCGCCGAGGTGATCGCGGGCAAGCATGGCCACGTCAATTACGGCGTCATCCCCAGCGTGATCTACACCCACCCCGAGGTCGCGGCCGTGGGCCAGACCGAGGAACAGCTGAAAGAGGCCGGTCGCGCCTACAAGGCGGGCAAGTTCTCGTTCATGGGCAATGGCCGCGCCAAGGCGAATTTCGCCGCCGACGGCTTCGTCAAGATCCTTGCCGACAAAGAAACCGACCGGATCCTCGGCGCCCATATCATCGGGCCGATGGCCGGCGACCTTATCCACGAAATCTGCGTGGCGATGGAATTCGGCGCCGCGGCCGAGGATCTGGCCCTCACCTGCCACGCCCACCCCACCTATTCCGAAGCGGTGCGCGAGGCCGCGCTCGCCTGCGGCGACGGCGCGATCCACGCCTGATCCCGGCCTTGCCGAAATGCGAAAGGGCGGTCCCGATGGCCGCCCTTTTCACGTGGTCCCGCCCGGCTCAGGCCTTGCCGTCCGGGTCGAACCCCGCCTCGCGCATCAGCTTGTCCGAGGCCACCTCGACCTCGTCCTCCAGCTGCGCCATGAAGGCTGCGCGGGCCTGCCCGGCCTCGATCCGCGGCAGAAACTCCACCACCGCCGTGCCGGGCCGCCGCATGATCCCCTTGCGCGGCCAGAACAGCCCGACATTGGCTGCCACCGGCACGCAATCCTGTCCCAGTTCCTCGTACAGAACGCCGGTCCCCACCTTGTAGGGCGCCTTGACGCCCGGCGCGATCCGCGTGCCTTGCGGATAGATGATCAACTGCCCCGGCTGCTGACGGCCCCGCGCCACGTCCGAGACCATCTTCCTGATCGCCTGGCTGCGCTTGCCGCGATCCACCGGGACGCAGCCGATCTTCAGCGCGTATTGCCCGATCACCGGCGCCCACATCAATTCACGCTTCATGATGAACTTGCCCGCCGGCACCGCCCCGAAAATCAGGATGATATCCAGGAACGACTGGTGCTTGGCCGCGATCAGCACCTCGTCGGTCGGCGGCGTGCCCCGCACCTCGGTCTTCAACCCCACCATCCAGCGCGCCGACCAGCGCACCCACCGGCACCACGCATGGCACGCGGCCAGCGCGCCCCGGCGGCTGACCACCGCCCAGGGAAAGAACACGATCCCGATGACCCCCATCATCGCGTAAATGGTCACCACGAAGACCAGCGACCGGGCCCATTGCACAGCATGGCTCATGGCAGGTCCTTCAGCATTTTCCACGCCGCCATGCGCGTGGCCCAGAACGCCACGCCGGCGGCCAGTGGCGGAATGGTCAGCGGCCAGATCCAGTGCCAGCCCTGGAACCCGAGCCCGGTCAGGAACCCGCCCGCCACCTGTTCCGAAGGCAGCAGCAGGATCGCGATCGCGCCCAGCACCATGCCGCCCGCAGCGCCGGTCAGCGCCCGCAGCGTGAAGCGCCGCACGAAGGCCCGCGCGATAAAGGCATCCCGCGCGCCCACCAGCCGCAACACCCGGATCACCTGCCCGTTGGCCGTCAGCGCCGCATTGGCCGCCAGCGTGATCATCACCGCCGTGGTCGCCCCGATCAGGATCAGAGACATCCAGCCCAGCAGACGCAGCCGCGACGCCGCCTCGACCAGCGGCCGCCGCCAGCGCGTGTGATCGTCCAGAACGGCACCCGGCACCTCGGCCGCCAGCCGCAGGCGCAGGCCCTGCGGGTCGAACCCGCCGCCCTCCTCGATCACCTCGATCAGTTGCGGTATGGGCAACGCATCGACCGGCAGATCGGGGCCGAACCACGGCTCCAGCAGCGCCTGCTGTTCCTCCGGGTCAAGCGCGCGGGCGCTTGCCACGCCCTCGGTGGTCTCCAGAACCCGCAGCGCCGCGGCGGTCTGCGCCGCCAGCTGGCCCTCGGGCGCGGAAATCCGAATGGTCGAGCTTTTGGCCAGTTCCTCGCCCCAGCGGTCGGCCAGCCGCCCGGTCGCCAGCGACAGCGCCAGCGCGAACACCGCCAGAAACGCCATCGCCCCCGCGGCGAACACCGTCAGCGACGCGGTGAACCCGGTGGGTGGCACCACGCGGTCGGCTTGCGTGTCGCCCACGATCAGATCGGTCAAGGCTTTCAGGTCGGGTCGCATCACAGATCCGCCCCCGCCAGGTGCAGCCGACGACTGGCGATCCGCAGGACGCGGGCCTGCACATGGCTTTTCGCCGCGCGGATCAGGCCGAGGTCGTGGGTCGCGATCATGATCGTCTTGCCCATCCGGTTCAGCTCGATCAGCAGTCGCAGCAACCGCTGCGACATCTCCCAGTCCACGTTGCCCGTGGGCTCGTCGGCCAGCACCACGTCGGGCGACATGATGACCGCCCGCGCCAGCGCCGCGCGCTGCCGCTCGCCGCCCGACAATTCGGGCGGGCGGGCATTGGCGCGCTCCTTCAGGCCAACCCATTGGGTCAGCTCCTTCAGGTTCGCCGCCTCGGCCAGCAGGTCGCGCCCCGATACCATCAGCGGCAGGGCGATGTTGTCGGCCACGCTCATGTGATCCAGGAACTGGCAGTCCTGGTGAACCACGCCGATCCGGCGGCGGGCCGCGGCGATGTCGTCACGCTCCATCGCGCGCCGGTCCTGCCCGAACAACCGAACCTGTCCCGAGGTCGGCGTCAGCGCGCCGTAGCACAGCTTCAGAAACGTTGTCTTGCCCGCGCCGGACGGCCCCGTCAGGAAGTGAAACGACCCCGGCTGCAACTCAAGCGAGATGTCACTCAGCAGCTCGCCCCCGCCATAGCTATAGGCCACGTTCTCCAGCTCGATCACGGCTGCCCCCTTTGAACACCGGCCCTAAATGCCTCACAGGACACAGTTACGCAACGATTATGCAGCGCGAATCGTTAGGTCTTTCGCGACGGCTTTTTACCGCCTATGCTGACCCGAAAGGCGAACAAGCCGGACCCATCGGCAGGCAACAGGTATTCACATGAGGCTGACTTGCCCGAATTGCGGGGCACAATACGAAGTCCCCGACGAGGTGATCCCGGAAACGGGCCGTGATGTCCAGTGCTCGAACTGCGGCGACACGTGGTTCCAGCACCATCCCGACCACGTGCCCGACCCCTCGCCCGACGAGGATCAGGACGACGCCCGCGCACGCACCGACGAGCAACCGGATTACGAGGCCGATACAGGCCCCGGGGACGACGCCGTCCCGCAGGATCACGAGGCACCCGAGACGGCGCCGGACACGCGGCCCGAGGCATCGGATCACGATGAAGCTCCTGCCGACACCGCCGAGCCGCCGCGCCGCGAGCTCGATTCCTCGGTGCGCGACATCCTCCGCCAGGAAGCCGAGCGCGAACAGCAGGCCCGCGCCGCCGAAACCGGCGGCGGGTTGGAAACCCAACCCGATCTTGGCCTTGACGCCCAGGACGAAGACCGCCGCACCCGCGAGGCCAAGGCCCGCATGGCACGCCTTCGCGGCCTGCAAAGCACGGACGAGGGCAGCACCGCGTCGCCCGACGAGGCCGCGCGCGATACCGCCGAAGGCGGCACCGCCCAACAGGCCGCGCCCGAAATCGACCCCGGATCGCGCAGCAACCTGCTGCCCAATATCGACGAGATCAATTCGTCGCTCGACCGCCCGTCGCAACGCTCCGAGGACATGGGCGCCGCCGATGCCGAACTGGCCGAAACCGCGCAACAGCGCGGCGGGTTCCGCCGTGGCTTCCTGTGGTCGGTCCTGCTCTTTGTGCTGCTAACGCTGCTCTACCAATTCGCCCCCGCCATCGCCGGCCTGTCCCCCGCACTGGAAGGCCCCATGGCCGGCTATGTCGAGACGGTGAACGGCCTGCGCACCTGGCTTCAGGAAACCGTGGCCTCGCTGCTCGGCTGAACCGGCCGGGGCAGCGCCTCAGAACCGGTCCAGCAGCCTTTCCAGGTAGTCCAGTTCAACCTCGGGCCGTTCCCCCTCGCCCGAGCGCCGCCGGATCTCGTCCAGCAACTCGCGCGCCCGGCGATACACGTCCTCGCCCTGCAACAGGTTGTCCCGCGTGCCCACCTGGTTGCCCTGGCCCGCGCGCCGTCCCAGAGGGTCGGATTGCTGCGTGCCGACCTCGCCACGCGCCTGGCCCTGTCCGCCCTGCTGCTGTTGGCTGTTCTCGGCCAAGGCCTCGCCCAGGTTTCGCATCCCCTCGCGCAGCGCCTCCATAGCCTCGGATTGCCGGTCCAGCGCCTCGGGCAGGTCATTGCCGCGCAACGCCTCTTCCGCGCCGCGCATCGCCTGGTCGGCCCGGTCCAGCGACTCGCGCGCGGCATCGCCGCCTTCGGTGCCCGCGCCGGGCAACCCGTTGCGTTGCCGCTCCAGTTCGCGGCGCAGCGCCTCCTGCCGCTCGGCCAGATCCCCCGGCGCGCCGCTTTCGGCCTGCCGGTTGCCGGGCCGCTCGCCGCCCTGGCCCGGCTGTCCGGGCTGGCTGCCCTGGCCCTGGCCCTGCTGGCCGGGCTGGTCATGGCTCTGGCCACGCCCCTGCCCGCCGCTGCGGCCCTCGTTGCCCTGGCTCTCGCCGGCCTGCGCATCGGGGTTGAACTGTTCCTGCAGATCGCGGAACGCCTCGTCCGACAGGCCCTGCTGATCGCGCAGCGTTTCCGCCAGTCCCTCCATCGCCTGCTGACCCGGGCTCTGGCCCTGCTGGCCGCCTTGGCCCTGCGTGACGCGCATGTTCTCCATCATCTGCTGGAACTGCTCCAGCGCCTCCTGCGCCTCGGCCATGCGGCCCTGTTCCATCAACTCCTGGATGCGATCCATCATGTCCTGCAGATCCTGCTGGGTCATCTGCATGGCATTATCGGGCATCTGTGCGCCGTCGCCATTCTGCTGGTTCTCGCGCTGCGCCTGCTGCATCTTCTGGCGCATGTAATCGTCGGTGGCGTCGCGCAGCTCCTGCATCAGGCGGGCGATCTCCTCTTCGCTGGCGCCGTTCTTCATCGCCTCGCTCAACCGCTCCTGCGCCGCGCGCATCCGCTCCAGCGCATCGCCGATATCGCCCTCCTCCAGCAGGATCGCCAGATCCCACAGCGCTTGCGCGATCTCCTCCTGCGCCTGCGCATCCAGGCTGTCATGCCGCACCAGCGTTTCCAGCCGCCGCAGGATCACCCGCAGCCGCAGATAGGCGGTCTCGGACCGGAACAGCCCGTCCTCCGGCCGATAGGACACGGCGCGCAACACCTGCGCCACCCGCTTGGCATTCTCGCGCGCCCACAGCAGATCGCGCCGCATCTCGATGACCGAGGCGGCCATCGGGTCAAAGAACCGCCGCGCCGGAAGCTGCATCTTCTCGGGTTGGCTTACGCCCACGTTGCCATCGGCATCCCGCACCTCCAGTTCCAGCGTCACCGGCAGATGCGCCCAAGCGTGCTGCGACAGGTTCTCGATCAGCGTTTCGGTAAACTCGGCCCGATCCCCGGTGATCGGCATCGGCAGGTCCAGTTCGATCGGGTCGCGCGGATCGGGCTCGGCGGCCAGCCCATAGCGGCGATCCAGCGCCGCCATGTCCAGCCGGAAGGTCGCGGTCCCCTCGACCACTCCGTAATCGTCTGTGGCGCGGAACGGCTGGCTCATCTGCCCGTCAAAGGTGGTCTCGGCCCCGGTCTGCAGGATGCGCACGCTCGGGCCCTCGTCGGGCAGCGCGGTGATGTCCCAGCTCTGCCCGCCCGGCCCGTCGATCATCAGCATCCCGTCGCGCGTGATGTCGAACCCCTGCTCGGGATCGGTCGCGGCGCCCACATCCTCGGTGCGGCCCGAGACGGTTTCCGAAACCGCCAGCGCCCCCACCTCGCCATAAAGCCGCACGGTCACGCGGCTGCCCTCGGGCACCTCGATCTCGCCGCGCTGATCGTTCAGGTAAAGGCTCGGCAGGCCGGTATAGGCCGGCGGCTCGATCCAGCCTTCCCAGGCCGGCCCGGTCGCCAGAGCGGCCCCGCCGCCCGCACCCAGCCCCGGCACGGTGCCCGCCCGCCAGACCGAGCCGAAAAGCAGCGCCACGACCAGCCCCAGCAGCGCGACATAGCGCAACCCGAACGGATCGCGCGCCGACAGCCGCAGATCGGGTTCCACCGCGCGCGCCTGCGCGGCCCGCTCGGCCATGCGCGCCTGGTGCGCGCGCCACAAGGCCTCGGACGCGGCATCGCCGCTGCCCACCGCCTGCGCATCGGCCAGCGCGGCCAGCGGATGCCCAGGCAGGCTCGCGTCGATCCGCGCCACGGCATCTTCACGCGTGGGCCATGCAAAGGCCCGCCACCCGCGCAGTCCAAAAACCACGACAGCCAACGCCGCCGCGATCATCGCGGTCCAGACCACTTCCAGCGGCAGGAAATCGTGCAGGCCCAGCAACACCGCCGCCGCCCCCGCCGCCAGCACCGACCACAGCGGCCAGAATGCGCGCACCACGCGCTCCGCGATCAGCCCCGCCCAGGTCAGGGTCAGGGGCCGGCGCAACCGCTCCAGCACGGGGGTCAGAGGGGGGCTTTGCCTTGGCATGGTCCGCTCCATCTGGTGGCCGGACACGCCCGTCGCGTCACAACCATTCAGGGATGGTATCGCGATTTATGATCTCGTCAAAGGTCGGGCGCTCCCGGATGACGGCGAATTGATGCCCATGCACCAGAACCTCGGGGATCAGCGGGCGGGTATTGTATTCGCTCGACATCACCGCGCCATAGGCCCCCGCGCTGCGAAACGCCACCAGATCGCCCTCGGCCAGCGGCGGCAGCATCCGGCCCTTGGCAAAGGTGTCGCCCGATTCGCAGACCGGGCCGACCACGTCGAACGGCGCCTGCTCGGTGCCGGGGGCGGGTTCCTTCAGCGGCACGATGTCATGATGCGCCTCGTACATCGCCGGGCGGATCAGGTCGTTCATCGCCGCGTCGAGGATCAGGAAATCGCGCCCCTCCCCCGATTTCACGTAGATGACCTTGCTTACAAGGATACCGGCATTCCCGGCCACCAGCCGCCCCGGCTCGATCTCGATCTCGCAGCCCAGGTGCCCCAGCGTCTCGCGGATCAGCTGGCCGTATTCGGTCGGCAGAGGCGGCGCCTCGTTCGAGCGGGTATAGGGAATGCCCAGGCCCCCGCCCAGGTCCAGCCGCCGGATGTCATGCCCGTCCGCGCGCAGCACCTCGGTCAGCTCGGCCACCTTTTCATAGGCCAGACGGAATGGCTCCAGTTCGGTCAGCTGGCTGCCGATATGCACGTCGATCCCGATCACCTCCAGCCCCGGCAGGGCCGCGGCCTCGGCATAGACCTCGCGGGCGCGCGAGATCGGGATGCCGAACTTGTTCTCGCTCTTGCCCGTGGCGATCTTGGCATGGGTCTTGGCATCCACATCGGGGTTGACGCGCACGGTGATCGGCGCGGTCGTGCCCAGCGCAACCGCCACCTCGCTCAGCGCCACCATCTCGGGTTCGGATTCCACGTTGAACTGCCGGATGCCCCCTTCCAGCGCCAGCCGCATTTCCGCGCGGGTCTTGCCGACGCCGGAAAAGACGATGCGGTCGCCCGGCACGCCCGCCGCCTTCGCCCGCGCGTATTCGCCGCCCGAGACCACGTCCATCCCCGCGCCAAGATCGGCCAGCGTCTTCAATATCGCCTGGTTGCTCGCCGCCTTCATGGCATAGCACACCAGATGGTCCATCCCCTCCAGCGCGTCATCGAACAGCTGGAAATGCCGGGTCAGCGTCGCGGTGGAATAGCAATAGAACGGCGTGCCCACCTGCGCGGCGATCTCGGCCACCGGCACATCCTCGGCGAACAGCGCGCCGTCGCGATAAAGAAAATGATCCATGCCCCGCGCCCTACGTCCAAAACCGTCCTGCATCAATCCTAATCGCGGATATGCAACGCGTTGGCCGGTTCGGCAAGAACTGTCATCGGGCGATCACTTGTCGCGGAGATTGTCTTTCGCGGACTGCTTTCGCTTCTTGCGGAGCCGTTGACCCCGTGCGGCAATGCGATCGAAAACCGGCGCGAACGCGTCGTTCAATATGCCTTTGCCCGTCGCGATCTGGTACAGCATGTGATGCGGGTTTGCGTTCGACTCGATTATCATCGGGCCGTCCTCGGTAATCGCTATATCCCACCCGATCACCCCGAATGTCGGCAGCATGGAATGCGCGTCTCTGGTCACCTCCAGAACTTCGGGCCAATGCGGGATGGTGATATCCGTGAACACCGCGCCGCTGACCGGGTGGTTTTCCAGCCGCTCCTGGTCCGGCCCGGTGCCGCGCAGGCACTGCAGGATGCGGCCCGTGCCTGAATCGAGCTCCGCCAACATGCTGCCGGGTTGCCAATAGTTGTCCGACATGGCCGAGGGCGACGGCACCTTCCACAGCGCGTAAAGACAGGACACGCCCTCGTCATCCTGAACGGTCACGACCCTAATGCTGCCCACGGCGCGCCCGGCCACGTCGCTCAACACTCGATGCTGCTTGACCGCGTCCTGGAACAGGAAACCGGCGGAATACTCGGCTTCGACTTGGGCCGCGAAGGCCTCAAGGTTGATGAGGTTCCCGTTGGACAGCAAAAGAGCACCGCGTTCGCGATCCAGGCTTTCGATCAGGGCCGACCCGATACTGCCCGACCCTTCCTCGGGCTTGACGAACACCGGATAGACGGCGTCTTCCGTCAGAAACGTCTCGATGTCGGCAGCGGTCCTGAGCGTTTTCATGCGTCCATAGGAACGCACGGTCGAGAAAACGGCCTGGATACGGGGCACGGAAAACCCCAGATGCGCCATGACCGATCCGTAGAGGGCCTTGTCTCGAACGAAAGGCCGCAATCCGGTCACGGACAAGGGCGACAACCGCCGGTTCAGGCGCGCGCTGCCTTTCTCGCCGACGAAACCGGATTTCTCGGCCGGGCTGAGATCGGGCCGGTACACCCGGTTGCTGTAGTATTCATGGAAACTGAGCGGCCTTCGACCCACGCAGAGCCGAAGCATCTCGCGAAATTGCCGCATCGGGCTTACCCCGTCGGCGCGGGCCACGGTTTCGATCAGTTTCGAGGTCGGGGGCTTCGGCTTCGACGGTGCCGCCAGCAGGGCACCAGAAATCTCTGCATTGGTCATCTTGTCGCTCTCCACGTGTGACGGTCATGCACACCAGTGGTAGAGGCGGATTTCGTTCAAAGTTTGTCAACAATCGAACATTCGCGCATCCACTATGCACGAATCGATCGCAAGGGTCGCCGGTTCAGCCCCGCCCCGACCTCAGGAACAGGTAAAGCGGCAGGCCACAGCTCACCCCGATGCCGAAGGTGGCCGGGATCGCGATCAGGCCCAGCCAGGCGCGGCGGGTGACACTTTCCCAGATCACCCAAACGGTCAGCGTGGCCGCCGCGATGGTCAGATCCCAGACCAGCCCGCTGGTCGCGGCATTGGCGTGCCACGCCTCGATCATGCCGCCCAGGGTCCAGCCGTGCTCGCGGAACCAGGCGATGAACCAGCTCATCGGGTGGACCGCGCCCCAGACGGCCAGCGCCAGCCAGACGTACCTCACAGCGACGCCCCAACATCCACGCGGATATTGCCGCTCACGACGCGCGTGCCCACGGTGCCGTTGACACCGCGCTCACCCACGCCGACCGTGGCCTTGGCCGTGGGCCGGATCGGCTCGCCATCGGCGCCACAGCCCGCCAGGGCCGCCAGCGCCAGTATCCCAAGCACCCGTGTCATTCCAGCATCTCCTTCCACCGCGCGATCTGTTCGCGCACCCGCACCGGGGCCGTGCCGCCATAGCTCGTGCGCGACGCGACCGAGTTGTGCACGCCCAGCACATCATAGACCGACGCCGTGATTTCGCCATGCACCGACTGCATCTCCCCGAGGCTCAGGTCCGGCAGGTCGCACCCCTTGCGCTCGGCCAGCGCCACAAGGCTGCCGGTCACGTGATGCGCTTCGCGGAACGGCATCCCCAGCACCCGCACCAGCCAGTCGGCCAGGTCCGTCGCGGTGGAGAACCCGCTGCCCGCCGCCGCCTCCAGGGCGTCGCGCTGCGGGTCCATGTCGCGCACCATGCCCTCCATCGCGGCCAGCGCCAGCATCAGGTTGTCGGCGGCGTCGAAGACCTGCTCCTTGTCCTCCTGCATGTCCTTGGAATAGGCCAAGGGCAGCCCCTTCATCACCGTCATCAGCGCCACGTTCGCCCCGAAGATCCGCCCGACCTTGGCGCGGATCAGCTCGGCGGCGTCGGGGTTCTTCTTCTGCGGCATGATGCTCGATCCGGTCGAGAACCGGTCGCTCAGCGCCACGAAGCGGAACTGCGCGCTCGACCAGATCACCAGCTCCTCGGCAAAGCGGCTCAGATGCATGGCGCAGATGCTGGCCGCGCCCAGGAATTCCAGCGCGAAATCCCGGTCGCTGACCGCATCC
>JAASSQ010000081.1 GCA_021767845.1 Roseovarius sp.
CCCGCGCTGCTGCTGCGGTTCGCGGTGCTGGTGAGCATCCTCGGGGTGGCCGGGTGGGCGATGTCCAAGATCGGCGTGCAGATGTCGCAGCGGATGGGCATCTCGGCCTCGGTGGTGGGGGCGCTGATGACGGCGGTAGCGACCTCGTTGCCCGAGCTAATCACGACGCTGGCCGCGGTGCGGCGGGGGGCGGTGCAACTGGCCGTGGGCGGCATCATCGGCGGCAACACCTTCGACGTGCTGTTCCTGACCGCGGCGGATGCGGGGTATCGGCCCGGCTCGATCTATCACGCGATCACCGACGCCGATGTTTTCTGGGTCGCCGTCGGGCTGGTGATGACAAGCGTTCTGCTGATCGGGCTGATCGTGCGCGAGCGCCACGGGCCGGGCCGGATCGGGGTGGAAAGCACCGCGCTGCTGCTGATCTATGCCGGGGCGGTCGCGGTCCAGGCGCTGCTGCGGTGAGGCGGCGCGGCTTTGCGCTGGCATGTGCGGGGCGCGCGCGCTAATGGATCGGGCCAGAAGGACGCGCGGAACGGGAACATGACGGCAGCGACGATAGCGACGGGATCGGTGCGCCTTGAAGATGTGCGGTGCCGGCGCGGCACGCGCGAGGTGCTGCGCGGCCTGTCGCTGGACCTGTCCGAACGGCGGATCGGCGTGGTCGGGCGCAACGGGTCGGGCAAGAGCACGCTTGCGCGGCTGATCGCGGGGCTGGTCGCCCCGGAAGAGGGGCGCGTGACGGTCGCCGGCATCGACGTGGTCAAGGACCGCAGGGCGGCGATCCGCACGGTGGGCATCCTGTTCCAGAACCCCGACCACCAGATCATCTTTCCCACCGTCGAAGAGGAACTGGCCTTCGGGCTGCGGCAGATGGGACAGGCGAAAGCCGACGCGCGCGAGGGCGCGCGCGGCATGCTGGCGCGGTTCGGGCGCGCGGGCTGGGCCGAACGGCCGGTCACCGCCCTGTCGCAGGGCCAGAGGCATCTGGTCTGCCTGATGGCGGTGCTGGCGATGGCGCCGCGGGTGATCGTGCTGGACGAGCCCTTCGCGGGGCTCGACATCCCCACGACGCGGGCGCTGCGGCGCCATCTCGAGGCGCTGGAGGCGCAGGTGATCCACGTTTCGCACGACCTCGGGGCGCTTGCAGGATACGATCGGGTGATCTGGCTGGAGGGCGGCACGGTGGCCGGGGACGGGCCGGCGCGCGACACGCTGGCGGCCTACCGGGCGGCGATGGAGGAGGCGGGCGATGCTGGCGCTGACCTCTGAGATCCGCACACCCTATCACGGGCTGCGCGCGGGGCTGAAGATGGCGCTGTTGTGCCTGGCGACAGTCGCGCTGTTCTCGCTGGACAGCATTCCCGCCATGCTGGCCGCGGTGGCGGCGGTCGGCGCGCTCTACCTTGTGCCCGGCCCGCGGTTCCTGCGCGGCGGGCTGGGCCTGCTGACCCCGGTGTGGGTCTTCGTGGCGCTGGTGATCGGCTGGCACGCCCTGACCGGCAACACCGGCGCGGGCGTGGTGATCGCGTTGCGGCTGGTGGCGGCGGTGGCGCTGGCCAACCTGGTGACGATGACCACCCGGTTCGACGACCTTGTCGAGCTGGTGATGTGGGCGCTGACGCCGCTGCGGCGGGCAGGCGTGAACACCGCGCCGCTTGGGTTCGCAATCGTGCTGGTGGTGCGCTTCGTGCCGGTTCTGCTGGACAAGGCGCGCCTGTTGATCGACGCTTGGCGCGCGCGCAGCCCGCGCCGGCCCGGCTGGCATCTGGGCCTGCCGATCACGCTGGTGGCGATCGACGACGCCGAGCATGTCGCCGAGGCGCTGCGCGCGCGCGGCGGCCTCGAACAGACCGAACCGAACGACTGACAGAACAAGACGTAACAAGACGGAAGGACACAGGCATGGAACGTCAGATCACCCTCATCGCCCTTTTCGCCGCGCTGATCGCGGTGCTGGGGCTGGTGCCGAAATTCACCCTTGCCTCGGGCATCCCGATCACCGCGCAGGGCATGGGGATCATGCTGTGCGGCACGGTGCTGGGCGCGCGGCGCGGGGCGCTGGCGGTGCTGCTGTTCCTGGGGCTGGTGGCGCTTGGCCTGCCGCTTCTGGCGGGTGGGCGCGGCGGGCTCGGCGTCTTTGCCGGGCCGACCGTGGGCTTCCTGGTGGGCTTCCCGATCGCCGCCTTCGTGACCGGCTGGATCATGGAAAAGATGCGCGGCACCCCGGTCTTTCCGGCGGCGATCATCGCCGCGGTGCTGGGCGGGATCGTCGTGCTTTACATCCCCGGCATCCTGGGCATGAGCGCGATGCTGGACATGACGGTGACGCAGGCCACGGTGTCGATGGCGGCCTTCATTCCCGGCGATCTGATCAAGGCGGGGCTGGCCGCGGCGCTGACCGCCTCGCTCTACAGGGCGCGCCCGGCCAGCGTTCTGTCGCGCGCCTGAGCCGTCAGCCGGCGTCGAGCGCGGCCCGGTCGAGGCCGTGCTTGAACTCCAGCTCGACAAAGGCCATCGGCGCCGTGCCGCCGTTGATGACGTTGTGCTCCACGCCCGCGGGCCGGTGATAGGTCCGGCCCGCCGGCAAGGCGACCTCACTCACCGTTCCGTCCGGCATCTCGAGCGTCATGCGGCACTCGCTCAGCGCCACGATCACGTAATCGAACCCGTGCACGTGCCAGCCGGTCTCGGCGCCGGGGGCGAAATCGAACCGGGTGATGCGATGCATATCGGTGTCGGCCAGCGTGGTGGGCTGCGCCTGCGGGCGGTCGGTCATCGGGCTGTCCTCACTGTCTCCGGTCATGGCCGCAGCCTACGCCCGTCCCGGCCCCTCCACCAGCCTTCATCTGGCCCTCAATACCTCGGGGGAGTCGCCGCTTGCGGCGGCGGGGGCAGAGCCCCCTTCAAACGCCCCAGGCAGCGCATTTGCGGTCGATGGTCTTGCGCGACACGCCAAGGCGGCGGGCGGCCTCGGCGCGGTTGCCGTCGCAGGCGTCGAGCACGTTGAGGATGTGGCGCTGCTCGACCAGGTCCAGCGTCTCGATCGCCTCCGGGCCGGTCACCTGCCCCTGCCCCGAGAACTCGGCCGGGAACGCGCCGAGGATCACCGAGCGTTCGATCAGGTTGCGCAGCTCGCGCACGTTGCCGGGCCAGTCGTAACGGCTGAGTTTCAGCAACACTTCCTCGTTCAGATCCAGCGCCGGCAGGCCGAGCGCGCGGGAAAACTCGCTCATGAACATCACGGCAAGCTCGACGATGTCCTCGGTCCGGTCCTTGAGTGGCGGCATGCGGATCTGGAACACGTTGATGCGGTGATAGAGGTCGGCGCGGAAGCGGCCCTCGGCCACGGCCTTGTCCAGGTCGGCATTGGTGGCGAAGAGGAACCGCAGGTCGAGCGGGATGTCGCGTTCGGCACCGGCGGGGCGCACGCGGCGATCCTCGAGCACGCGCAGCAGCGAGGCCTGCACCTGCTCGGGCAGCTGCGCCACCTCGTCCAGGAACAGCGTGCCGCCATCGGCGTGCAGGAACAGCCCGTCCTTGAGCCGCTCGCCGTTCTCGATCACGCCGAACAGCTCCTCGGCGATCTGGTCGGGGGATATGGCGGCGCAGTTGATCGCCACGAAGGGCGCGTCGGCCCGGTCGGACAGGCCGTGCAGGGTGCGCGCGGCCACCTCCTTGCCGGTGCCGCTGGCGCCAGTGAAGAGCACCGAGGTGGGCAACGGCGCCACCTTGGCCAGCATGTCGCGCACCTCCTGCACCGCCGGGGAATGCCCCAGAAGCCGGCCGCGCGCGGTGGTGCCGCCCTCGGACAGTTCGTGGCGCAGCAGGTAGTTTTCCCGCCTCAGGTGCTGCCGGTCGAGCGCGCGGGCCACGGCGTTGAGGATCTGGTTGGCGCGGAACGGCTTGAGCACGAAATCGGCCACGCCCGCGCGCAGCGCCCGGATCGCGGTGTCCAGGTCTGCATAGGCGGTGATCAGGATTGCGTCGGCAAACAGCCCGACGCGCCGCTGTTCGCCCAGCCAGTCAAGCCCCGAGACCTCGGGCATCACGTTGTCGAGGATCACCAGGTCGAAATGCGCCTGGTCCAGCATGTGCGACGCCTCGCGCGCCGAGCGGGCCTGCTCGACCCGCTTGCAGCGCGGGCCGAGCACCTTCATCAGGAAGTTGCGCATCCCCGGCTCGTCGTCGATCACCAGGACCGAGGCGAGCGCGAGGTTTTCGCCGTACTCGTCCGGCTGGCGCGGGGTGCTTTTGTCGGTCGTGGCCTGGGCCGTCATTCGGGCGCGTCACCGAGGCGCACCGAGTCGCCCGCCATGCGATCCTCGCTGGAAAAGCCGATCGCGTTCAGCCCGTAATAAGCGCCGACGGCGATCACCGCGCTGGCCAGGAAGGCCGTGTACATTGCTTTCATTCTCAGTTCTCCTTGTCTGGGGCCGTGGCCGAGCGCAGGAACGCGATCAGGTCCTGGCGGTCGGTGGGGGCCGCGATCACCTGCATGGGCATCTTCGACCCCGGAATGTAGTGGTCGGGGCCCATGTCGAACAGGGCGTCGATGGTGGCGTCGGTCCAGGTGATGTCGGACGTGGCCAGCGTGTCGGAATAGGGATAGCCCGGCACCGTGCCCGCCTTGCGCCCGAAGACGCCATGCAGGCTCGGCCCGGCCTTGCGCGAGGGCGGCGGGGTCAGGGCGTGGCAGATCGAGCATTTGCGCATGAACTGCCGCTCGCCATTGGGCATCTCGTCGGGGTCGCGCAGGAAGCTTTGCCGCTCGGCGCCGCCTGCCGGGTCGAATTCGTCGAGCATCGCAACGGGCCAGGAATAGACCACGTCATCCAGCCCCGCCGCCAGGATCGCCGCGCCATCGGCCGAGAAATCCAGCGCCCAGACCGGGCCGCGCCGCATGGCGCGGAAATCGCGGGTGATGCGCCAGTCGGCGGTGTCGATCATCATGATGTAGCCATGCCCGTCGCCCACGGCCAGTTGCCCGGTCGGCGCGTGGTGGGTGAGCGACAGGATCGGCCGCCGGTCGAGCGAGAAATCGGCGATCTGGTCGCCGGTCGCCGGGTCGATCACCCGCGTCACCCCGTCAACCGCGCCATAGGCCAGCCAGGCATCCCCCGGCCCCATCAGGATGCGGTTCACGCCGAACCCCTGGTTGGCAAGGATGCGGTGGCTGCCGTCGGCCACGTTCCAGATGCGGATCGTGCCATCGGCCGAGGCCGAGTAGAGCCGCGCCCCGTCGGCGGAAAAGGCCACGGCGTTCACGCCCGCCTCGTGCCCGGTCAGACGGCGCGGGCCGGTCACTGCCGCCCCGGCGGGGGCATCCAGCCGCCACAGCCCGATCGCACCATCCCAGCCCGCCGAGGCCAGAAGCGCGCCATCGGGCGATCGGGCGAGGTCCACGACCTTGCCCTTGTGCCCTTCAAGCCGGGTGGACGTGCCGCGCTCCAGATCCCACAGGATCACCGCGAAATCATCCCCTGCCGAGGCCGCGCGGCCCGACCCGAGAAAGAGGACCGTGTTGACCGCCGCGGCGTGGCCTTCGAGCCAGGTGGGCGTGCGCCCGTCCCAAAGGCCCACGGAATTGTCGAAACTGGCGGTCGCCACGCGGCCCGTGGCGTCATCGACGCGCAGCCCCATGACCGGGCCGCCATGCCCCTTGAGGGTGGTGAACTGCTGGCCGGCGGCCGGGATGGCCGCCAGCGCAGACAGGATGAGGCCCGACAGAAGCCCGCGCATGGCCCTATTCCGCCGGGGTGGCCGCCTTGTCGGGGTCGGGGGCGTGGCCCTTTTCCTGCAGCTCCTCGAGCCACAGGCCGTGGTGCTCGCGCGCCCACTGTTCCTCGACCTCGCCGGACCCCATCGCGTCGAAGGCGCCTTCCATGCCGACCGAGCCGATATAGATATGCGCGAGGATGATGGCCATCAGCACGAAGCTGACGATCGCGTGCCAGGCCTGGGCGAACTGCATTTCCTCGTGCGGGGCCAGCTCGACCGGCAGAACGCCGAAGCCCAGCATCTGCGGCAGGCCGGTCTGGTTCAGGATCTCGAAGGTCTTGGCGAACATCGGCAATTCGAACGGGAAGAGCAGCGAGATGCCCGAGACCGAGATCGACGCGCCCAGCACGATGACCGACCAGAAGATGAGCTTCTGGCCCGCGTTGAATTTCTTGGCCGGGGGATGCACGCCCTTGGTGAAGATGCCGCCGCCGACCGCCAGCCATTTCAGGTCGGTCTTGTTGGGGATGTTGTGCATCACCCACAACACGAAGGCCATCACGAGCCCCAGCATGAAGGCCCAGGAAATGTTGTTATGCACCCATTTCGAGGCAATCGCGATGTCCGAGAACGCCTCGTGCCCGAAGGCCGGGATCAGGAACTTGCGCCCCATCAGCGACACCAGCCCGGTGATCCCCAGCACGATGAAGGACCCCGCCATCAGCCAATGCGCGAAGCGTTCGATGAAGGCAAAGCGGGTCACGGTGCGGCCGGTCTTTTCGCCGTCGATGCGGATCTTGCCGCGGAAGAGGTAGAAAAGCACCAGCAGGCCGAGCGTGGCCACCAGCCCCCAGCCGCCATAGGTGACCAGCGGGCCTTCGCGGAACTGCAGCCAGGCCATACCGCGATCCTGCACCAGCACCTTGGCGGGTTCGCCCCCGGCCGAGACCTTCACGTTGGCGTCGTTGAAGCGCAGGTCGCGCCAGATCTCGGAATCCGAGGCCGGGCCGAGCGGGCCGAGGCCCGGCGCGCTTTCGCCGTCGCCGTCATTGCCGCCGCGGCGGTAGCTGTTGTCCACGGTCTCGCCGCGCTGGCGGGCCAGGATGTCTTCGAGCGTGGGGGCCCCGCCGGTGGCGGAGCGGTCGATCTGCGGGGTCTCGGATGCGTCCTGCGCGGTCACGGAGACCGGCGCGGCCAGCAGCAGAGACAGAATGAGCGTATACAGCAGGCGTGTCATGCGATCTGTCCTGAGTGTCAGATGAAAGCCGTGGTGCGGTCGGGCGCCCCCCCGAGGGGCCGCCCGCCTTGTCAGCATCGGGTGGGCGCGCGCGGCCGGGGCCGCGCGCGCCGCAAAGCGGCGTCAGCCGCCCTTCTGTTCGTAGGCCGTGCCCCAGCCCCAGGCGCCGGTGCCGAAGCCCCGGGCGACGACACGTTCGCGGTAGATGTTCGCGACGACATCGCCATCCCCGGCCAGAAGCGCCTTGGTCGAACACATCTCGGCGCAGATGGGCAGCTTGCCCTCGGCGATCCGGTTGCGGCCATACTTCTGGAATTCGGCCTGGGAGTGGTTCTCCTCGGGGCCGCCGGCGCAGAAGGTGCATTTGTCCATCTTGCCGCGGCTGCCGAAGTTGCCTGCCTGCGGATACTGCGGCGCGCCGAAGGGGCACGCGTAGAAGCAGTAACCACAGCCGATGCAGAGGTCCTTGGAGTGCAGAACCACCCCTTCCTCGTTCTGGTAGAAGCAGTCCACGGGGCAGACCGCCATACAGGGTGCATCGGAACAGTGCATGCAGGCGACCGAGATCGACCGCTCACCGGGTTTGCCATCCTCGATGGTCACCACCCGGCGCCGGTTGATACCCCAGGGCACCTCGTGCTCGTTCTTGCAGGCCGTGACGCAGGCGTTGCACTCGATGCAGCGCTCGGCGTCACAGAGGAACTTAGCTCTTGCCATTTCTGTTTCTCCTTACGCTGCCCAGATCTTGCAGAGAGTGGCTTTGGTCTCCTGCATCTGGGTAACCGAGTCATAGCCATAGGTCTGGGCGGTGTTGGTCGATTCACCCAGCACGTAGGGGTCGGCGCCGTCCGGATACTTGGACCGGAGGTCTTCGCCCTGGTAGTGGCCGCCGAAGTGGAAGGGCATGAAGGCAACGCCCTCGCCCACCCGTTCGGTGACCATGGCCATGACCTTGACCTTGCCGCCTTCGGGGCCTTCGACCCAGACATCGCCGCCGTCGCGAATGCCGAGGTTGTTGGCATCCCTCGGGTTCACTTCGACGAACATGTCCTGCTGAAGTTCCGCCAGCCACGGGTTCGACCGGGTCTCGTCACCGCCGCCCTCGTATTCCACAAGGCGGCCCGAGGTCAGGATGATCGGGTAGTCCTTGGAGAAGTCCTGCTTCTGGATCGAGGCATAGAGGGTGGGCAGGCGATAATCCCTGCGGTCCTCGTAGGTGGGGTAATCCGCGACCAGATCACGCCGGTTCGTATAGAGCGGCTCGCGGTGCAGCGGCACCGGGTCGGGGAAGGTCCACACCACGGCACGGGCCTTGGCGTTGCCGAAGGGCGCGCATTCGTGCTTGATCGCGACCCGCTGGATGCCGCCCGACAGGTCGGTCTTCCAGTTGGTGTTGGGCCCTGCGATCGCGTCGATCGTCGCGCGTTCCTCGTCGGTCAGGTCCTTGTCCCATCCGAGATCCATCAGCATCTGCATCGTGAACTCGGGATACCCGTCCTGGATTTCCGAGCCCTGGCTGTAGACGCCTTCGGCCAGAAGGTTGTCGCCGTCACGCTCCACGCCGAAGCGGGCGCGGAAGGTCAGGCCGCCCTTCGAGACGGGCTTGGACATGTCGTAGAGGTTCGGCGTGCCGGGATGGCCCATTTCGGGCGTTCCCCAGGCCGGCCACGGCAGACCGTAATAGTCGCCATCCGCCGGTCCGCCCACGGCTTGCAGCGTGGTGCGGTCGAACGTGTGCTGGTTCTGCATGTGCAGGCGCAGACGTTCGGGGCTTTGACCGGTGTAGCCGATGGTCCACATCCCGCGGTTGATCTCGCGCAGCGTGTCCTCGATGTTCGGCGTTACGCCGTCATCCTCGAGCGCGATGTTGCGGAACATGCGGTCGTGGAAGCCGAACTTCTTGGCGAAGAGACCGATGATCTCGTGGTCGGTTTTCGACTCGAAGAGCGGGTCGATGATCTTTTCCCGCCACTGGAGCGACCGGTTGGACGCGGTGACCGAGCCGTAGGTCTCGAACTGCGTGGTCGCCGGCAGCAGGTAGACGCCGTCGGTCCGGTCATGCAGCACGGCCGAAACGGTCGGGAACGGATCGACCACGACAAGCATGTCGAGCTTTTCCATCGCCGTCTTCATCTCGGTCATGCGGGTCTGCGAGTTGGGCGCGTGGCCCCACAGCACCATGGCCCGGACGTTGTTGGGCTGGTCGATGTTCTCCTGGTCTTCCAGGATCCCGTCGATCCAGCGCGACACCGGGATGCCCTTGAGGTTCTGGAGGGATTTCTCCTTCCCGTCGGCGCCTTTCACCTTGGCGAAGTTGCCGGCGAGCCATTCGGGATCCTCGCCCCAGACGCGCGCCCAGTGGGCCCATGCGCCCGCCGACAGGCCGTAGTAGCCCGGCAGCGTGTGCGACAGGACACCGAGGTCCGTGGCGCCCTGCACGTTGTCATGGCCCCGGAAGATGTTGGTGCCGCCACCCGAGGTGCCCATGTTGCCAAGGGCGAGCTGCAGGATGCAGTAGGCACGGGTGTTGTTGTTGCCGTTGGTGTGCTGGGTGCCACCCATGCACCAGATCACGGTGCCGGGGCGGTTATTCGCCATGGTGCGCGCGACGCGCTCGAGCTGGCTGCCGGGGGTGCCGGTGACGCGCTCGACCTCTTCGGGGGTCCACTTGGCGACTTCTTCCTTGATCTGGTCCATCCCCCAGACACGGGTGCGGATGAACTCCTTGTCCTCCCAGCCGTTCTCGAAGATGTGCCACAGGATGCCCCAGACCAGCGCGACATCGGTGCCCGGACGGAACCGGACGTATTCATCGGCATGGGCCGCCGTGCGCGTGAAGCGCGGGTCGCAGACGATGAGCGGCGCGTTGTTCTGTTCCTTGGCCTTCAGCACGTGCAACAGCGAGACGGGGTGCGCCTCGGCCGGGTTGCCGCCGATGATGAAGATCGCCTTGGAATTGTGGATGTCGTTGTAGGAGTTGGTCATGGCGCCGTAGCCCCATGTGTTCGCAACACCCGCAACGGTGGTGGAGTGGCAGATCCGGGCCTGGTGGTCCACGTTGTTCGTGCCCCAGTAGGCGGCGAACTTGCGGAACAGGTAGGCCTGTTCGTTGTTGTGCTTGGCCGATCCCAGCCAATAGACGCTGTCCGGGCCGCTTTCGTCACGGATCTGCATCATGCCGTCGCCGATCTCGTTGATCGCCTGTTCCCAGCTGATGCGCTTCCACTCGCCGCCCTCTTTCTTCATCGGGTACTTGAGGCGGCGTTCGCCGTGGGCGTGTTCACGCACCGAGGCGCCCTTGGCGCAATGTGCGCCGAGGTTGAACGGGCTGTCCCAGCCGGGCTCCTGCCCGACCCAGACGCCGTCCTGCACTTCGGCCACGACGGTGCAGCCGACCGAGCAATGGGTGCAGACCGACTTGACGGTCTCGACCGCGCCCTGCGCCGCCGAGGCGGCGTTGGCCTTGGTCACGGTGCCGCCGGTGGCACCGATCGCGGCAAGGCCACCGATGGCCAGGCCGCTGCCGCGCAGGAACGCGCGGCGGTCGACGGATTTCCCGGCGACCTCAGACAGGATACTTGTCCGCTGGGGGCGTCTCGCAACCCCGTTGGTCTTTTTCCTAAGCATGTTTTCATCTCCTCCCGAGCTGCGCCCATGACGGGCTTGCTGGGTACTAAGGTTAACCACCGGGCAGTCGGGCCAATCGCAACCAGTCGCCGGCAGAGCGGTATGACCTCGTCCGGTTCGTCAGAACCGGGCGCTGTCGAAGTAGGCGCGCGTGTGCGCGGTGTCCTGCAACCGGGTGGATGCAAGATCGGGCTCGGCCGCTTCGGCCTGCCCGCCGGTCGCTGCCGTCACGACCGCAACCGCGGGCGCGCCGGTGGCGGCCAGTTTGAGAAAATCGCGGCGGCTCGTGGCCTCCTCGGTTTTCCTGCTCATGAGAGTCCTCCTCTCGCTGGTGATGGCGGTCGCCCGCCGGGTCATGCGGATCCCTCCGCGCTCATTCGGAAGCCTTCGGCCTCGATCTCCATGAACACGCGGCCGACGGCGCCGACCGGGGCATAGAGGACCGAGTTCTTGGCGGCCTCCAAATCCGTGAAGAAATGTCCGGCCCAGGGGCCGATGTGACGGTTGAAAAAGGTCTTCTGGTCGGCCAGCGGCGCGGGCTTGCCGAACCGGCCGGTTATCAGCCCGGCCATCATCTCCATCAGGGAGGCGATGTTGTCCTCGGGCTCATAGACGTTCTGGGCCCGCGTCATGCCGCGCGCGGCCATGTCCCGGCGCAGCGCGGCCAGCGGTTTCTCGTTCAGGAACCCCGTCAGGTAATAACTGGCATAGGGCAGCAACTCGCCCCGGCCCAGCCCGATGAAGAGCGCGTTGAACTCGCGCTCGACCGCCGGGGCCTTGGTGTGCTGGGCGATCTTCGACAGGGCCGCGATCGCGGTGCCGAGGTCGGTCTCGTCGCCCGACAGGCGCGCGGTCTGGTCGAGCAGCGCCTGGTTGGGCGGGCCGGCCAGAAGAACGCCGAGGTAATCGTAGAGGTCGGCGCGCAGCCGGTCTTCTTCCGCGATGCTGTGGGTCACGGTGGCTTGCTCCATCACTGCGTCCTTGCCTGTCATGTCGTGGCCCCCGACCGGTCGTCGAAGGAAAAGCGCATCCGGCGGCGCGGCGCGGGCG
>JAASSQ010000339.1 GCA_021767845.1 Roseovarius sp.
CGAAAAAGGCGCTGGCGGGGATGTCGGTGGGGGTGCCCGGCACCAGCCAGATCCGGCAGGCCGATCTGTTCGCGCTGGGTGACCCCGAGCAGCCGGGCGCGATGCCGCCGGACCGGTTCGGCAAGTACGAGGGCCACGACGTGATGGCCGTCTGGCGGGTGTGTTTCGACCCGCAGGTCGATGAGGCGATCATCATCGCCAATGCCAGCGGGGCAGGCGGTGAGGAACTGCACGCCGGCGACGTGGAATTCGCGATCTCGCATGCGGATTGGTATGCCTCGCTCACCAATGTCGGACCGCAGATGAAAGAGGCCGCGCTGGTGCGCGATTGCGACGGCAAGCTGAAGAAATCCTTTGCGGCGCGCGCCGAGGACGGAAGCGCGACGGATGCCGAAAAGGCGCAGGACAAGGTCCGCTCGGATCTGGCCAGCGTCTCGACCCACACGATGGCCGCGGCCACGGTGGGGCGCAGCCCGGACGAACCTTCTTGCGGATACCCTTTCAAATGGCGAGCCTGCGGGCCGATGACCCGCGTCTCCCTGCGGCTGATGCCCGGCACCTTCGGCGACCTGTCGGCCACGTCGGGGCGCGGCGGGTTCCTGGCGCAGATGACCGGGATGCTGCAGGCTTCGGGGCAGGCGGTGCTGGATGGGGGCTATGGCCGCTGGGCCGATCAGGTGACGCAGATCCCCGGTTACGAGGTCCGGCTGCATTTCCCGCTGATCGATTATGGCTATACCGGCAGTTTTTCCAATGCCTACATCACCGCCCAGATGCCGGATCGCAAGGTGCTGGAGTCGATCGGCCCGACCGATGCGATCCCGGGGCAAGGCACGCGGTTTCCGCTGAACGGGCAGGTCACGATCACCGAGTACTCGCCCGAGATCATGCGGGGCAGCTTCAGCGGCACGATGGTCTATCGCGAAGATCACGACCCTGCCTCGGGCAACGAACAGCAGACCTTGCCGGTGCGCCACGAGTTGAAGGGCGATTTCGTCGTCGCCGCCCCCATCGTGAACGACCGTCGCACGCGGCAACTGCCCCCGCATGAGTATCAGGATCTGCGCGCCGACCTGGAACTGATCTTTCCCGGCCTGCAAGGCTTGCTGAAAAATGGCATGCCGCGCGATGCGGTCTCCACGCTGCCCGACCGCGCCGCCGGGATGTCATCGCAGGCGCAGACCGCATCGCTCTGCGATTGCTCGTGCAATTTCAGTGCCTCCGCCTCACCTGTGTGCAAGGCCCAGTGCGAGCCGGTCTACAGGGCCTGCCAGGGACAACCGGCCAAGGTTGAGGCGCCCGAGTTCAGCCCGGCGGAAGAACGCGCCGCGATCCTGGAATTGCGGCAGGCGGTGCTGGAGCGCAGCATCGAACGGTTCGGCGACAAGGGCGCAGCAGCGGTCATGATCCAGTTCGATGCCATGCCCCAGACGCTCAAGGCCAAGCGGTTCTGGGCCTATATGACCTTCCCCGAGCTCAAGCCCTGACGCGCGCGTTCACCGGGTCATAGGGCGGGCCGTCCAGCACCGTGGCACCGATGCGGTCGCCCAGCAGATCCATTTCCAGCGCGGTGCCTGTCCGCGCCAGATCGGCGCGGAGAAAGGCCAGCGCAAGGTTCTTCCCCGTGCGGTGGCCCCAGGCCCCCGAGGTCACGGTGCCCACCACATCGTCGCCCGCCATGACCGACGCGCCGGGATGGGCGGGCCTGTCGGTGCAGGCGACCTCCAGCAGGGCCAGCTTGTGCCGCGGCCCCTGATCGGCCCGCGCCGCAAGCGCCGTCTTGCCCACGAAATCGGGCTTTTCCATCGTCACGAAGCGGTCGAGACTGGCTTCGAACGGGTCGAACTCGGTCAGGATGTCGGCCTTCCAGTGCAGGTATCCCTTTTCCAGCCGCATCGATTCGACCGCGCGGCTGCCAAAGAGGCGCAACCCATGCGCCGCCCCGGCCTGCCGCAGCGCCTGATAGGCGGCGTGCAACTGCGCATTGGGCACGTGGATTTCATAGGCCAGCTCGCCCGAGAAGCTGACCGACATGACCACGGCGGGCGCGATCCCGACAAAGGCCTCGCGCACCGACAGCCACGGGACGGCCTCTGCCGACCAGTCGCCCCGCGCCACGGCACCCAGAACATCGCGCGCCTTGGGGCCGGCCAGCACAAGGATCGTCCAGTCATTCGTGAGCGAGCGGAGCTGCACATCCTCACCCGCCCGCCGGTGGGCGGTCAGCCAATCCATGTCGTGCCATTCCGCCGCCGCGGCCGAGCCGAACCAGATGCGCTCGGGGCCGGTGTGCCCGGCGGGCAGGTTGGCGATGGTGGCCTCGGATTTGACCATGCCGTGTTCGTTCAGAAGATAGGCCAGCCCCACGCGCCCGCCGCGGCGTTGCAGCCGGCCGCAGATCATCCGGTCCAGGAACTGTTGCGCATCCTGGCCGGTGATCTCGATCCGGTTGAAGCCATTGACCTCGCACAGGCCCACGCCGGTTTGCACGGCCTGCACCTCGGCGGCGATCACGTCATGCGCGTCGGTGAACAGGAACCCGTGGGTTTCGGTGAAATCCGGCGCGGGCTTGTAATACTCCGCCCGTTCCCAGCCGTTGACCACCCCGAATTCCGCGCCTTCGGCGGCCAGCAGCGGGGTCAGCGGCGTGGTCTTGGCCGGGCGCCCGGCGGGGCGGTGCTCGTGCGGGAAATGGAAGCGGAACTCGTTCTGGTAATCCTCGATCGCCTTGAGCGCGGTCAGTTCCACGTTGGCGTGGCCGGTGAAGCGGCGCGGATCGATGCA